>JAYYZV010000036.1:0-35616 GCA_036339975.1 Pseudomonadota bacterium
AGTGATTTCCGACGCGAAGGCGCTAAGCGACGATCTTGCGATCGAAATTGCCGAATGCGCGCGCCTGATAAAGGGATACAGCGACACCCATTCGCGCGGGACAAGCAATTTCCATCGCATTGAAGAAGCGCTGATACGGCCCGCCTTGGCCGGTGAGATAGCCATAGATGAGGCCGTTCGCGGTATTGCCGCAGCACGGGAGGCGGCTTTGGCCGATCCGGACGGAAACGCGCTATCGCAATCGCTGGCGGAGGAGGTGCGGCCCGAAGAACTGCAGAAAGAGGCGGCCGAATGAGGCTTTGGGTCCTGGCTTTGATTGCTTTCGGTTAGCTCGCGACGCCTGCAAATATACACACGCCGCTGATCCTCACGGCCCATCTGGGCCATGGGGAGGTGGTCAGACCCTGGTCAAGGTGGGCGCGCCGCTGGATCACATCAACAATCTGCCCTGGACGGCACTGATCCAATCCATCGTACTCGGCGATGTCGGGCCAAACTACATCGCCTGCCTGAAGGCTCTTGTTGATGCGGGCGCGAATGTGAACATTCCGGACGGCAGCGGTGTGTCTCCGCTATAGCTGACAGAGCGGCATGGCTTCGTGGAAATGGTCCATAATCTGATAGCCGCCGGGGCGACGTAACCGCCTACTGCGTCTGTTCCTTCGTTTTCAGGAACCGAACGACCGGCCATTCTTCCCCGGCATTGTCAAGGTGCCAGGCATTGCGGGCCAAGAAGACCGGCATCTGGTCGTGATCGTCGGCAATAGCGCTGGCATTGGCATCAATGAATTTCTTCAACGTGTTCGGATCGTCCGCTTCAATCCAACGTGCCGTGTGCAGAGACGTGTTTTCGAACCGGACCGGCACGTCGTATTCCGACCGGATGCGGTCGGCCATCACATCGAACTGAAGGGCGCCGAGAACGCCGACGATCCAGTCGGTGCCGACTCGCGGTTTGAAGACGCGGGCCACGCCTTCCTCGGCCAATTGCTGCAGGGCGCGGCCCAGATGTTTGGCGCGCATCGGATCCGCTGGCAGAACTGATTGCAGGATTTCCGGCGCAAAACTGGGGATACCTGTGAAACGAAGTTCCTCGCCGTCGGTAAGCGCATCGCCGATGCGCAGATTGCCATGGTTCGGAATGCCGATAATGTCGCCCGCATAGGCGTCTTCGGCGGTTTCCCGGTCGCGGGCCAGAAACAGCATCGGGTTGTGCAGGTTGACCTGCTTGCCGCTCCGGATATGTCGCAGCTTCATACCCCGTTTGAAATGCCCCGAAGAAAGCCGGAAAAATGCGATCCGGTCTCGGTGTTTCGGATCCATGTTGGCCTGAATTTTAAAGACGAAGCCGCTGACATTGTCTTCTTCAGGGTCGACGGTGCGTTCTTCCGCATTTTGGGCGCGCGGCGGCGGCGCCATGCTAACTAGGCCTTTCAGCAATTCGCGGACACCGAAATTGTTGATCGCGCTGCCGAAGAACACCGGGCTGAGCGTTCCTTCGCGGTAGGCATCTAGATCGAACGGGGGACAAAGGCCGGTTGCCATCGGAACTTCTTCGCGCAGTTTTTCGACCGCGTGACCCGGGAGCAGGTCGTCCAGCTTCGGATCGTCCACGCCTTCACAAACTGTTTCATCGCCGCCATCGTCTTCGATTTTCCCGCTGGCATGGCCTTTTTTCATCAGTACCAGCTTGTCGTCAATGATGTCATAACAGCCTAGGAAATCGCGACCCATGCCAATGGGCCAGCTTGCCGGCGTTACGTCCAGGGCAAGCGTCTCTTCGATTTCCTGTAACAGATCGAAAGGCTCCCGGCTCTCACGGTCCAGCTTGTTGATGAAGGTAATTATGGGCATGTCGCGGAGGCGGCATACTTCGAACAGCTTGCGCGTCTGGGCCTCGATTCCGCGCGCGGCGTCGATCACCATTACGGCGGAATCGACCGCCGACAGAGTGCGATAGGTGTCTTCGCTGAAATCCTCGTGGCCGGGCGTGTCCAAAAGGTTGAAGGTGCATCCGCCGTATTCATAGGTCATCACCGACGAGGCGACCGAGATTCCGCGCTCGGCCTCGACCTTCATCCAGTCCGAATGCGCGCGGCGCACTTCGCCCCGGGCTTTCACCGCGCCGGCGGTCTGAATCGCGCCGCCGAAAAGCAGCAGCTTTTCAGTCAACGTTGTTTTGCCCGCATCGGGGTGTGAAATGATGGCGAAGGTTCGCCGGGCGGCGATTTCGCCGCTATACGCGCTCATGCGTGATTCCAGAGGTACGGTTTGCGCCGACAGGTGTGTGGGCGGGAATATATGCTCCCCAACCCAGAATTCCAGCCCCTTGTGCCGGTCGCTTTGTGATAACGCGCGCGCTACGATGCTGGGACGGGATAACCATCGAAGGAAGCGGCGATGGACACGCTGACCGCCACGAAACTCGATTACCAGTCCGGCTTTGGTAACGAGTTTGCAATAGAAGCACTGCCCGGTGCATTACCCGAAGGGCGGAATTCCCCCCAACGCGCGCCTTATGGTCTGTATGCCGAACTGATCAGCGGCACCGCGTTCACCCAGCCGCGCGCCGAAAACTTGCGGACCTGGGTGTATCGCCTGCAGCCGTCGGCCAAGCAGGGGGCGTTCCGGCGGATAGACAACGGTCTGCTGCGTACCCCGCCTTTTGACGAGGGTGTGATATCGCCACAGCAGATGCGCTGGGATCCGACGCCTATTCCCAAAGACGACACCGATCTGATCGATGGGCTGCGCACATTGGGCGGGAACGGGGATGCGAGCGGGCAAGCCGGGATTGGTATTCATTTTTATGTGGCCAACGCGTCAATGTCCGACCGCTATTTTTACAACGCGGATGGCGAGATGCTCTTTGTGCCCCAGCAGGGCCGGTTGAGGCTGGCGACGGAAATGGGGGTTGTCGAAGCGGCGCCAAATGAAATAGCGGTCGTGCCGCGGGGCGTGAAGTTCAGTGCAGATCTGCCCGACGGCCCGTCTCGGGGCTATATCTGCGAAAATTTCGGGGCCGCGCTGCGCTTGCCTGATCTGGGGCCCATCGGATCAAACGGGCTCGCCAACCCGCGCGATTTCCTTACACCGGTTGCCTCGTTTGAGGACAGGGAAGGCGATTTCGAATTGATTGCGAAATTCGGCGGCAATCTGTGGGCGGCACCCATCGGCCACTCGCCGCTCGATGTGGTCGCCTGGCACGGCAATCATGCGCCCTATAAATACGATCTCGCCAATTTCATGGCGATCGGGACGATCAGCTTCGATCACCCAGATCCCTCGATCTTCACGGTGCTGACGTCGCCGTCCGGGCCCGCCGGCCTCGCCAATGTCGATTTCGTCATCTTCCCGCCGCGATGGCTGGTGGGTGAAGATACGTTCCGCCCGCCCTGGTATCACCGCAATATCATGAGCGAGTTCATGGGCCTGCTTCACGGCCAGTACGACGCCAAGGAAGAGGGCTTCCTGCCCGGCGGGGCTAGCCTGCACAATATGATGTCGGCCCACGGACCGGACGCGGATGCGTTTGAAAAAGCGTCCGCCGCCGATCTCAAACCGGCCAAGCTGGATGACACTATGGCGTTCATGTTCGAAACCCGCTACCCGATCCGCCTGACCGATTGGGCCGCAAACAGCCCGCAGATACAGGCCGGGTATCAGGATTGCTGGGCCGACCTGAAGAAAAATTTTAATAGGAAGAAATAAAGTAGATGTCTCAACTCAACGAAACACACGATCCAAAACTCCAAAGCTGGGTCGATAGCGCCAACGATCCCGAAGCCGATTTTCCACTCCAGAACCTGCCCTTCGGTGTCTTTGCCGATCCCAAGTCCGGCAAGGGCCGGGTCGGTGTTGCAATCGGCGATATGATTCTGGATGTCGTGGAGGCCCGTGAAAAAGGTGTGATCAGCGGCGTGGCGGACGATGCGGCCGGCGCCTGCGCGAACGATACGCTGAATGAACTGATGGCCATGGGTGGCCGCCACTGGTCGGCGTTGCGCGCTGCGCTGTCACAGGCGCTGCGGGCCGATACCGAAGAAGGCGAAGCGGCGCATCTGGTGGCCGACGATATTCTGGTCGCGCAAGCGGATGTCACCATGCGGCTGCCAGCCCGGATCGGGGATTACACTGATTTCTATTCATCCATTTTCCATGCCACCAATGTCGGCATGATGCTGCGGCCCGATAATCCGCTGATGCCGAACTACAAGCACATACCCATCGCCTATCACGGCCGGGCGTCTTCCATCGTGCCCAGCGGCGAGCCTTGCAAACGCCCGGTTGGCCAGACCAAGGGGCCGGATGCCGATGCTCCGTCATTCGGCCCTTCCATGGCGTTCGACTACGAAACCGAAATCGGTTTTTTCGTCGGTCCCGGCAACCCGCTGGGCCAGCCGGTTTCCATCGACGAGGCGGAAGACCACATATTCGGCCTCTGCATCCTGAACGACTGGTCGGCGCGCGATATTCAGGCCTGGGAATACCAGCCGTTGGGCCCGTTCCTTGCGAAAAGCTTTGCGTCTCATATTTCACCCTGGGTGGTGACGCTGGAAGCACTGGCTCCATTCCGCTGCGGCGCGTATGACCGTCCTGACGGCGATCCGTCGCCGCTGCCGTATCTGTCGTCGCCGGCGAACGAGGAAAGCGGCGGGTTCGACGTTCAGATCGAAGTGTCCCTTGCGTCTCAGCAGATGCGCAATGACGGTACCGCGCCCGAAGTGCTAGCGGTCACCAACATGCAGCACCTGTACTGGACGATCTTCCAGATGCTGACCCATCACACGTCCAACGGCTGTAACCTGCGCCCTGGCGACATGCTGGGCACGGGCACGATCTCCGGTCCGGACGAGGACTCGCTGGGATCGATCCTGGAAATCACCAAGCGGGGCGGCGAGCCGCTGGAACTGCCGACTGGTGAAGAGCGAAAATTTCTTGCCGATGGCGACGAACTGATCATGCGCGCCTGGTGCGAAGCCGACGGCGCACGGCGTATCGGCTTCGGTGACTGCCGCGCGGTGGTGGAAGGAGCCTAGGGCTCTCTCCTATCCCTTCACTGTCGCCCTCGGGCTTGACCCTAGGGTCAACGACAAACGTCTTCCATTGATCCCCGGATCCAGTCCGGGGACGACAGTTTTTTTGATGGCGAACGTTGAAATCCCCGCCTTTGCCGAATGACGCGATCTGTGGATTCGCGTCAGTTTTCCAGCCTGACAAGCTGGTCCATATCGGCGCAGTCTTCGTCGGTTTTCAGCCCGGCGGAATGGATGCCGTGGGCGGCCATGTCTTCGTCGACATCCTGACGGTCGCCGGTCACGCCCACCGCCCCGATAACTTCGCCACCGGCATTTCGAATTAGGCGTCCGCCGCCCTCGGCAAAAACCTGCTTGTCGGAGGCGTCGTCGATGAACTTCATGAACATCGGCCGTTCATTGGCGCGCACCTGGACCAGGCTGGACGACCGGCCAAGCGCCAGCGCCGCATAGGTTTTACCCAGCGCCATTTCCAGGCGCAGTGCCGACGCATGGTCTTCCTTACCGAATGCTTTCACCACATTGCCCGGCTCGACGACGACTGCGCTCATCGGGCGCAGATCCAGCTCCCGGCTTTTTTCGAATATCGCGTTGATGATGGTTTGCGCCTGTTCCAGCGAAATGATGTTCATGATGGATCCCTATCTTTAAATTTCCGCTTCGGTATGGGCAGATAATAGCGGCGTGGTAAAGTATGGAAAAACAGGGGCGAAACGTGATTGGCGAACGCATAAAACGGATTGAAGACCCGACGCTGCTGCGGGGTGGTGCCGTGTTCGTCGACGACATTCATCTGTCCGGGATGCTGCATACCGCATTTGTCCGCAGCCCCCATCCCCATGCCCTAATCCGGTCGATCAATACGGAGGCCGCCCTGGCGATGCCGGGGGTGCGTGCTGTCTATTCTCTGGCGGATTTTTCCGACCATATCGAAATGGAACGCTTGCCGTTGCAGTTCCCCATGAAGGTGCTGCCGCCTGATGTCACGCCGTGGCTGTTGGCGGGGGAGGAAGTCTGCCACGTGGGTGAGGTCGTTGCTATGGTAATCGCCGAGTCCCGCTATGCGGCGGAAGATGCCTTGCCCGCGGTGGGGGTGGACTACGATCCTTTACCGTCAGTGGCGGGATGTGCGGCCGCCGCTGCCGATGGTGCGGCCAACGTGCATCAGTCGCGCGGCAATGTTCTGCACAGTTTTCAGCAGTCCTATGGCGATACCGCCGCTGCCTTTGACAGAGCTGCCCATGTGTTCAGCGAACGCTTCGTTCAGCATCGCGGAGCTGCACACCCGATCGAGGGCCGCGGATCGGTCGCTCGATACGATGCGCTGGATGATTCCCTGACGCTCTGGTCGTCAACGCAGATGTCGCATGAGTTGCGCTCCGCTATCGTTCAGGTGATGGGTATCGATGAAGGCCGTATCCGTGTGGTTGCCCCCGATGTTGGCGGTGGGTTCGGATCCAAATACATCGCTTATTCAGAAGATGTGGCCGTGGCACTCGCGGCCAAACTGCTGGATAGGCCGGTAAAGTGGATTGAGGATCGGCGAGAACATTTCACGTCCGCCATTCAGGAACGCGAACAGGACTGGACCATGGAAATCGCAACCGATGCGGACGGTCATGTCCTCGGTATCCGCGGCTCCATGATGAGCGATCAGGGGGCTTATACGCCCCAAGGCATCAACATGGCTTATAACGCGTCTACCGGTGTGCCGGGGCCGTATATCGTGCCCCACTATGATATCGATGTGCAGGTGGTGGAAACCAACACCGTGGCGGCGGCGCCGGTGCGCGGCGCGGGATACCCTGAAGGTAACTACACTATGGAACGCCTCCTGGACCGGGCGGCGCAGGGAATCGGGATTGACCGCGCGGAAATTCGCCGCCGCAATCTGATTCCTGCCGAAGAAATGCCCTATCAGTCACCTCTGAAAACCCGTGCCGGATCGCCCGTACAGGCCGACAGCGGCGATTTTCCCAAATGCCAGCAGATTGCCCTGGGTAAAATCGGTTATGACGATTTTCCCGCGCGCCAGGCGGCGGCGCGGGCGGAAGGGCGCTATCTCGGCATTGGGCTCGCCAACAGCCTGAAGGGAACCGGGCGGGGGCCGTTCGAATCCGGCTCGGTCCGTGTCGAACGGTCAGGGAAAGTTAGGGTCTTTACCGGCGCGTTGGCGATGGGGCAGGGGCTTAAGACCATGCTGGCCCAGGTAACATCGGCTCAGCTCGGCGTGCCCGCTGAACTCATAGATGTGACATCCGGAGATACCGGCACCATCGCGCTTGGCCACGGCGGCTTCGCCAGCCGTCAGACCGTAACTGCCGGTTCTTCGGTTCATGGCGCCGCAAAAGAGGTGCGTTCCAAGATTATAAATATGGCCGCCCATCTTATGGAAGCGGCGGAGGAGGATATAGAGCTGGCGGACGGCCTCGCGACCGTGCGGGGCTCTGATTTGTCGGTGTCTATCCGTGAAGTAGCGGAGGCCTGCGGCGGCGCGCCTGGCTATTCGATGCCCAAGGGTATCGATCCGGGCCTAGAAGCGGCCACGAATTTTGTGCCGGATGCGCTGACATACAGCAACGGCGTGCACGCGGTGGAGGTGGAAGTCGATCCGGGGACCGGCGAAGTCACCTTCTTGAATTACGTGGTGGTCAGCGATTGCGGTACCTTGATCAATCCGATGATGGTGGATGGGCAGATCGTGGGCGGCGTGGTGCATGGCATTGGCAACGCCCTATTCGAATGGATGGGCTATGACGAAACCGGCCAACCGCTGACCACGAATTTCGGCGAGTACACCATGCCGACCGCTACGGAACTGATTAACTTGGACTTGCACTTCGAGCAGTCGCCAACGCCGTTGAATCCGCTGGGTGTTAAAGGTGTTGGTGAAACCGGTACCATCCCGGCCGCTGCGGCCATCGTGTCGGCTGTTGAACACGCGCTGGAACCGTTCGGCGCGCGGCTGAACGACTACCCGGTCAGGCCGGCCACAATCGTGGAGCAGGTGCGGGCGAATTCAACCTAAATTGTTAATCCCGCTTTTGCGGGATTGGCGTGGGAGAAAGAAAAAATGGTTGGCCCTTCGCGTAGTTGCGCATGATATCAAGGATGACATCCAACTCCCGCCGGTTGCGGTAATTTCGGTTGGGCAACGGGTGGCTGATGACGTCATTGGCATCGACTACGTCGATGATCGGTAGCGCGATGCCATACTTAGGAACTGGATTTCGGAAATCGCGGAATGGCGACCCCAAAGGCGGGGATAATGTTCGCCTTCGCGCCCGGCCGCAGCGGATAACCGATTTTTTCCGCTCCTGCGAAACAGCCCAATAGCCGGGGCTTGTCATGGGTGATCAACGCGACGTTAAAGCCAAGCCCTTTGAAATTCTGGTATTGGTCCTGGTGATCGACCGTTTTCAGATCAGGGGGATCTTCGCACCGACGGGCGGCCCCGCCTTAGTAGTGTCGTATTGGGCCGACGCTGACGCGGCTGTCGCTGGCAGCGTGGGGGCGCAGACCAGCAGAAAAAAGAGGTTCTTGAACCAGTATTCAAGGGGTGAAAACTAGCGTTCCCGCGGTGATGTTTCGATGCAACAAAACGTGACTTGCCAATTCCTTCAATCCATTTTCAGCAGGGATTTCGCGTTGCCGCCCCATATCGCTTCCTTGTCGCCTCGGTCCAGCGTATCGACCAGATCAACCAGTTCTACGGGGTTGTAATCGCCCATGTCGTAGGGGTAGTCCGTACCCATCACGATCTTGTCGGTGCCATATTGTTCGATCAGGTATTTTAGCTGGTGCGGTGTGAACACCACTGTGTCGAGCCACATCTTCTTCAAATAGCTTGTCGGCGCCTTGTCTATTTTGGTGCGCCCGTCTTCCCGAGCGCCCCAAACATGGTCGATCCGGCCTGAATAGGCGGGCAGGTATCCACCGCCATGCGCCAGCAGGATGCGGAGGTTCGGGTACCGTTCCATCACCCCGTCGAAGATCAGGCGGTGCACCGCTATGGTGGTTTCCAGCGGGTTGCCGATGACGTTATTGAAATAATGCTCCTTGAACCGTTCGGCGGAGGTAAAGCCGTTCGGATGGATGAAGATCAGCGTGTCCAGTTCCTGCGCCTTGGCCCAGAACGGATCCAACCGGGAATCAGAAATTTCAGAGCCGTTCACGTTGGTCAGAATCTGGAAGCCTTTCAGTCCCAGTTTCTTGACGCCGCGTTCCAGCTCAGCGATCGCCATGTCAACGTCCTGCAATGGAATATTGCCGAAGGCGACAAACCGGTCGGGTATGTTGTCGACGATTTCTGCCAACCCGTCATTCACCTTTTCCGAGGCCGTCATGGCGATATCCGCCGGCAGCCAGTAATAGGCCTGGAACGGCGGCGGGATGATGGTCTGCAGATCGATGCCCATCTTGTCCATGTCGATCAGCCGGTGATCCACTGTTGTCAGATGCGGCATCCGGTCGACGTTCTGCTGCATGTTGATGTCGCGGGTGAATTCGTTCGCGTACATGATCGCGGGTTCCATATCCGGCGTGAAATGGGGTTCGGCTATTTCCGCAGCCTCTGGAATATGCACATGGCAGTGAATATCGATGGTGAACGTGTTCGGTTTTTTCGGGGTCGATGCCGGTTGCGGACGGGCGGAGGTAAAGACATAAGGCTGAGCGCCGGCCATGTGTGAATTCCTCTTGATTAGGTAAGCGGTGTGATGCCGAGGTCATCGGCGAGATTGTTGAGATTATCCAACAGCGCCGCATGTACCGGGACGCCATTTTCGGTGGCATCGGCAATACTGGCGGCACGTCCATCGCCCGGCACGCGGACGGAATCGACACCCGGCATGGGTGTCGCGTCGCGCATGGTCTCGGCCACTTCGGCGACACGGGCGCCGAAAGCGGCGGCATCGCCGAAGCGGGCGGGGTCAACCACAATGATGAAATGGCCGTTGTTCACGGCTGTGCGCTGGTATTCGTCATCGCCCATGCCTTCAACGTCGACGCCCATCTGCGCGCCGGAGAGCGTGGCCGCGAGGATGCCGACAATTAGTGACAACGCATAGCCCTTGTGGCCGCCAATGGGGTTAAGCACTCCGTCTTTGATGCGTGAAGAATCGGTGATCGGCTTTCCGTCGCGGCCGATCATCCAATCCGGCGGTAGGTCGTCGCCTCGCTGGGCAGCGGTGCGTACCTTGCCGAAAGACGATACCGTGGTCGCAATATCCATCACGATGGGCGGACCATCGGCGGGCGGGATCGCCGCTGCAATGGGATTGGTGCCCAGCAGGAGATCGGTGCTGCCCCAGGGTGCCATGTGATTGGCGCTGCCATTGGTGCCGTATAGTGCAATCATCCCGGTTTCCGCCGCCATCGCGACATAGACGGCGGCGGCACCCGCATGATTGGACCTCCGCACGCCCACCCAGGCGCAACCGGCTTCCGATGCCTTCCCGATCGCCAGTTTGGTTGCGTATTCGACGACCAGGTGACCCATGGCATTGTCGCCGTCGACCACGGCCGTGGCAGGTGATTCCGTGACGGTGGTAATGGTGGGTGTCACATTGATGCCGCCGGCGCGTAGCCGTTTTACGTATTGCGAAAGGCGGAATATCCCGTGGGTATCAAATCCCGCCGTATCGGAGGCGACCATCAGTCGCCCGCAATTGGCGGCGTCGGACTGTGGCAGGCCGAAAGTGACCAGAACACGGGCAATAAAATCTTCCAGCTCCGCGGCGGGAAACCGCATGCGGTCGGTATCGGACATGTGTAGCCTTCCCTGCCGGACGATTTGTTCTTTTGATTACGCCCAGAATAGCGCGCCAGGCATGGGCGAGGCTAGGGTGGAGCACACCGATAGTGTCACCCTCGCGAAGGCGGAAATCTTGTGGGTCGGACCAGCTCCCGCCTTCGCGGGGATGAAAATCTGCTAAGTTAAGGGGAAGTCGCCTCTTCGCTCACTGCCAAAAAATCGTCAATCCGCTTTCGATAAGTATCCGTGTCATAGGATTTGAACAGGATTGCGGCGGCGCGGACCGGATCGCCCGCGAAATAGCGTTCGTAGAGTTGTTGGCGGCCGGCGAAACCGCTGGTAGAAGCATCCACTGCCAGCCGGAACAGGTTTACCCGCTCCGTTGCACTCGCATTCGCGGCTTGGGCGTATCGGGCGACGTCATCGGACAGTTTGCCCGATAGTTCCGCCGCCGACGGCACCATCATCAGTCCGCCTGCGCCAATGTTCTGCACGATATCGCAGGCGCGACGGAACATCGTGGGGAAATTGAAACGCATGGCTTCCAGCGGCCAGCGGTCGGGGAGGGCGGTGCCGAACGGGGTAGTGCCCGCGTTCGCTTCGGATGCTACCAGGCAGGCGCGAACGGTTTCCGCCATGTTGATCAGTTCGGCCAGCATGTTCTGCACATGGAGGAATTCATCTGCCTTCGCCGCGCGGGCGACCGACAGCGCTACCCCCAACATGAATTCGGCCTTGGCCAGGTCCTTGGTGACATACTGGTGGGCCATCTGGGTAGCAGCGAAGCTTTCCCGGTACACCGCGTTGCAGACGTCGATATCGCGGAAGATGAACACCCGTTCCCACGGCACCAGCACCTCGTCGAACACCACCATTGCATCCATCTCATCGAACCGGGCGGCCAGCGGCCAGTCCATGGGCGATCCGGCGCCCTGCGGGGCCAGCGACGGCCGGCAAATCAGCTTTAGCCCCGGCGTTCCCACCGGCACATAGGCGGCATAGGCATAGGCCCGGCCCTTATCCGTATCGGGCAGGGGATAGGACGGCGCAGGCATCACCAGCAGTTCGTCGCAGAATGGCGAAAGGGTCGCCAGCATACGTGCGCCGGACAGCACCATGCCGTCGTCGGTTTCGCGCACGATGCGGGCGGCTATATCGTGGTCCTGCGCATCCACGGATTTGGATCGGTCTACCTGAGGAGTGATCAGCGTGTGGCTCATGGCGAGGTCGGCTTCGCGGGCAGCTTCGTAGCAAGTGCGGGCATTGCCGCCGAAGTCCTTACCCAGCACATTTTCGGCGCTGGCGAACGACGATGCCATCACCGCCAGGAAATCCGGGCTGCGGACGAACATGCCGCCGGTATGATCGGCCCAGCGCTTGAACATTCCGCGTTTCGCGGTCAGGTCTGCTGGCGATTGCGGTTCCATCCAGCACAGCCGCGCAGAATCTCCCTTGGTGGGCGAGGTATAGGACAGATCGCCATCTTCTTCAGGCATGTCGTATAGTTCGGCCAGGGTGCGCGCCGCACCGGCGAACCGCGGATCGGCAGTGACATCGGCCACCCGCTCACCGTCGATCCACACCTCGCGCCCGTCGCCCCGCAGGGTTTCCAGCAGCTCCAAGCCGGTTCTCAACGCCAAGGCGATCCTCCCCATTTTGCGCCTCTTTTCATTCGGGCGCGCCCGTGTTTATTGTCGCAGAAGTGCGGGCGTGGTGAAATTGGTAAACACAAGGGACTTAAAATCCCTCGGCTTCGGCCTTGCCGGTTCAAGTCCGGCCGCCCGCACCATTACCTTGGATGCGGCCGACGCATCCCAATCATGTCCGGAGAACGGATACAACGAACGCTTCAATGGAACCCTGAGCCGCGAGGTGCGAAATGCCGAATGGCTCACGACTACAAGGCGGGCTCCGATCACCATCAACCAACATCTCAGACAATAAACCAAATCCGGTGGTATCAGGCCTCGAATATGCGGCCGCTAGTTACAGAAACCCTAATCAGAAATGGCACGCAACTTGAGGGCTAGACAGCCAGACTGAAATAAGTAAAATCATGATATATTTGGATAAGTTGTAGGATGCTAATAGACGCAGGTCGCGATTTTTTCGCTTTTCTGTTCCCGTTTAAAAAACTTATCTGCCCCCGTAAAAAAAGGTGTGCGTAATCGTGATGAAGCGTTTTCTCTCTTTGTCTTTTGCAATTTTTCTTTCGCTGACTTTCGGTGTTGCGCATGCTCAACCGTCGTATGTCGGTGCGGATAAATGCGGTAAATGCCACAAAGCTTCCTTTGATGTTTGGAAGGGTACCAAGCACCATTCTTCTTTTAAGAAGATTCACAAAAACAAAATCGCCAAGAAGATTGTTAAGTCTATCGGCGAAAAACGGATGAAAAAGTCCGAAACGTGCGCGACTTGCCATTACACCGTTGTGCAGAAGGGCAAAAAGCTGAAGCCAATCAGTGGCCCCTCCTGCGAAAGTTGTCACGGTCGGGCGTCCAAATGGATTGCTATTCACAATGACTACGGCGGGCCGGGTGCCAAAAGAACGACAGAAACCCCGGAGCATAAAGCTAAGAGGAAAAAAGCCGCCGCAGCTGCGGGAATGATATGGCCGTCCATGATCTTCGACGTGGCCTCAAATTGCATGTCTTGCCACGGATTGGCCAATCCCAAGCTGTCTGGTGAACATGCGTCGAAAATGCTCGCTAATGGGCATCCACTTAACCCGAATTTTGAGCTCACGAAGTATTACAATGGCTCCGTTCGGCATCGATTCTATCCTCCTGACGTGACGAAGAACAAAGAACTTACCAAGCCTCAAATGTCTCGTTTGTATCTCGTTTGGCAGGCTGCGGCTCTGGTTAGCGCGACGGCGGCGATAGCTAAAACTGATGACCCGAAATACACCGCTGCTCAGAAAAAAAGAATTTCCTTTGCAAAGGAGATTTTATCGAAGGTTCCGGAGGCCGCGAAAGTTCTCAAAACTCCGACGAAGGATGCGGGTCGGCAATTTGCTGATGCAATAAAAGGTAAGGACTTCACTGGTCTCGTAGGCTCTCGTCTGCCGACCAAATTCAAGTGATATCCTTACGTGCTGGACCTCCTGATTGGCGTGCCGATGATTTTAGGCGGTGCCTATGGGCGTCCCGGAGTTCCCTCTGATGATACTCAATCGTTGACGCGATGGACCCGGTAGTCGCTCAAGAGCGCATCGATAGGCCGTCCAGGTGGGATGTGGCCTTTGACCCAGAAATGTCCGACGCAGATTTCTCAATGTTGATGGGCAGGTCTGAGATAAAGGCGCTGGATCCGGGCGCTTTTCCTCGCTCGGCCCCTTTGGATGGCCTCGTTCGTCATGATATGCGTGTTAATCGCTACGAGGCCGGCGAAATAGTCGTTCGCGAGGGGGACTATGGAAATTCAGCATTTTTAATCCTAGAGGGAGAACTTCTGATAGCTCGATCTCCCGGGATACCTGAGGAGCAACTGGGTCGTTCCAGGGAGGCTAAGCGGGGTGTATTGCCGCGTCTCAAGACTTTGCTCGGTAACGCTAATATACCTGAGCAACGGGATACCGACCGCTATCAGCATCGGAACGCGGGCGCGAAGAATTCGGTGACCCGAGGTGCCTTTTTGCAAGATGTCCCGGCTATAATTCAGGAGGGTGATATTGTCCGCTTGGCGGAGGGGACATTCTTCGGAGAATTAGCGGCGTTGGGCCGAGTTCCGCGTTCTGTCTCGATCTTTGCCGAGAAACCTGCGGTGGTTATGGAGATGCGTTGGCAGGGCCTCAGGGACATCATGAAGGTGGATCGTGATTGGCGCAAGAAAATCAATGATTTGTATCGATCGACCGCACTTGACAGTTATCTTCGGCAGCTACCTCTTTTAAAAGGCCTTACTGAGGAGCAATTCGGTGAGCTCACAAACGAGTGTTTATTCGAGACTTACGGCGGTTTCGATTGGCATGTGTCTTTTAACAAATCAAAAGCCGACGAGCCTACGATAGCCAAAGAGGGGGACTATCCCGATGGCTTGCTGGTCGTAAGGGCTGGTTTTGCTAGGGTCTCACAAAAGTTCGGAAACGGGCAGAAAACCCTTACCTACCTGGGCGCCGGAGACATGTTCGGCCTTGAGGAGCTCTTGCAGGCTTGGCGAGGCGGGCATGAGGGCGAATTTAAGCTTAAAAATTCAATATCTGCGCTTGGATACGTCGACGTAATCAGAATTCCAGTGACGGTCCTAGAGAGCCATGTGTTCCCTTATATCGATGTTGACGCTCTACCTGTGACTACCCAACCAAACGAGGCTACGCTTTCAGACACAGCAGTTATGGAATGGGCGCTCGACAAGCGGTACATGAACGGCACCCAGTCAATGGTTATTGATCTGGATAAATGCATGCGCTGCGATGACTGTGTCCGAGCCTGCGCATCCACTCACGATGGAAACCCGAGGTTTAGGCGTGAGGGGGAAATCTTTGATCGGAAGATGGTCGCCAACGCGTGTATGCATTGCAAAGACCCGGTCTGCATGATCGGTTGTCCTACGGGGGCTATCCACCGGTCAATGGAAACGGGCAGCGTTCTGATCAATGATGATACGTGTATCGGCTGCGCAACATGTGCGAACTCCTGTCCCTACAAAAATATCGTCATGGTCCCGATACGAGGAAAGACTGGCGCCGTTGTTCGCGATAGCGCGGAACAAGGTGGTCAACCAATTGTAAAAGCGACAAAGTGTGATCTCTGCGCCGGTATTGCCGGGGGCCCCGCTTGCGTTCGTGCCTGTCCGCATGATGCCCTTTCTCGTATCGATTTTAGAGATTTTAACGGGTAAGACAGTCTTAGATTATGCAGAATATGCTCTCGAGGCTGCTACTCCCCACTGTGATCTCCGTCATCGCTTTCGTCGGTGTTTACTACTGGCAGTCCAAAGCCGCCCTCGAACTCGAGAACCCGCAAATTATTACTGGCTGGGCTCTGGGTGCGGCGATCGTTTTCTTGCTGATCTTTAACGTTCGAAAACGCCTGTCTGCTTTCAATTTGGGGCTGGCCAAGGTTTGGTTCGCTCTTCATGTCGCTTTTGGCTTTTTGACAATAGCTTTTTTTGTGATCCACGCGGGTGTCTTCTGGCCGATCGGGGTTTACGAGCAGTTGCTTGCAGCGGGTTTTTGGCTCGTTAGCCTGACGGGCGTGTTTGGTGTTTTAATAACCATCTATTTTCCGAAGCGACTGACCAATACTGGACTGGAAATTGTCTACGAAAATATTCCGGAGGAGATATTCTCCCTGCGGGCGGCTGTTGAGGATATCCTTGTAAATTGTGCGAAAGAGTGCGGAGAGACAACTCTTCAAGAGCATTACTCGGAAACACTTGCCTGGTAT
This sequence comes from Pseudomonadota bacterium, assembly GCA_036339975.1. Lineage (GTDB taxonomy): Bacteria > Pseudomonadota > Alphaproteobacteria > MPNO01 > UBA830 > UBA830. The sequence continues at coordinate 16,182 of JAYYZV010000036.1, forward strand.
TTCAGGCGGCCTCGATTTTATTGGTCTTACCTGATTGGCAGTAATGCGGACAAGGCGTGGCTGACGAGGCACTTAGATAGCGTCCGACGATATTTGAATGCTGAGGAGATGGGTTATCTAGACCAAATCCAAAACCTCGCGGAAAGAAAAAGCCTTGTCGACGAACATTTTGCTCGCCAAGACGTAATGAAAAAGTGGTTACTAATGCATCTACCACTTTCTATCTTGGTATTTGCAATGTCTATTTGGCACGTAATTTTGATCTATTCTTACGCAATATGAGTTCAATCAATAACAGCTACAATAGACCAAACTTCACCTACCTCTGCGGTAGAGGTGGTGTTTGGCAAAAGCCATGTGTCAATGGGCCAAATCCTGACGGTAGTTGTGGTGGCGTGGCGGTTTGTACGCCGACCCAGTCAGGTGATAGATGGAGTTGTCGTCGATCTCGCGAAGAGGGCGGGGCGTGTGAACTTGGGCCGCTGCCAAATGGGGATTGCTGTCTAACCCAACCTCCTTGCAAACCCCGCAGAACACTGAGAACTCAGCGCTTCCGCCTCTCTGCATTGGCGGCAATTATGGTTGTCGCTTTAGTAGGGACTTTTGGGGTCACCGGGGGAGTGTTTTTTGGAGAAGAGCCGCCATTTAGAGACGCCGGGCAACTCTCACCGAAGCACTCGGGTGTCGTCGATGATAATAGCTGTGGCGACTGTCACTCTGGTCATGGTGAAGGCCCGGTTGCGATGGTGCGGGCTGTTCTAAATCCAACTGCGGCGGAGGGGATGACGGGCAAGTGCCTAGACTGTCACACATTCCCTGGGGAAGAAACATCCGTTCATAAGGCGGGTACTTGTAATAGTTGTCATGGAGAGCACAAGGCATCTGATGCTGCGTTGGTGAAATTTACCGATGCACAGTGCCATAGTTGCCATAAACAAAAATTCACGACGTTTGCTCTGTCTCATCCTGAGTTTGGAAAAACCTATCCTCACAAGCGGCGCACAGCCATAAATTTTGATCACAATTCACATATCAATAAACACTTCCAGGATGAGCGTTTTGCCAAGATCGCGCCAAGTGATGGCTGCGTTGGCTGCCATAATGTTGGAACCGCCGGAAAAGCAGTAGCCGTAAAATCATTCGAGGAGAATTGCTCGGGATGTCACCAAGAACAGATCAGCTCGGCATCGTTAAACCTGCTCACTGTGCCAGAATTTGAGGAGAACCCATTCGAGGCTGATACCGTCGCGGAATTATGTGGCACAGAGGAGAGTGAAGAGGAATATGAGTCCGTTTCCACCGAGTCTCTCAACGAAATTATCGCTGCGCTCACTGAAATAGACCCTGAGAATGCAGATAAAGTTAGGGAGAAGGTTGGGCCGCTTTTGGTTGCCCTGGCCGAGAATGGTACTTCCCCAATAGCCGAATTGCTCGATGAGGTTGATGGTCAAGCTGGGCCCCTCCTCGCCGGTCTGAATGCAGATCTAGTTAAGGCTGGCGTTTGTTCCTGGATGGCCAACGAGGAGTTCGAACCCATGGATGAGGGGTCGAATGGCGGTTGGAGAGCAGAAGAACTCGCAATTACATACACCGCGAAAAGTCATTCCGACCAGGTATTGCGAGCATGGTATGATTTTGCCGCTGAGCTCGAGAGCGATACATTAACAGACTATCTTTTAAAGCCTGACGGTCCAGGTACCTGCGTGTCTTGTCACAGCGTGAATGATACTGGCGTGGTTGAAATTGCTTGGAAGGCAGGTTCAGCCTCGGTAGACAAGCTGCATAAATATAATCATAAACCGCACCTTAATGTGTTGGGGCCTGGATCGCAGTGTGGCACTTGCCATAAAATCAACCCAGCGGCGGAATATCCTGCGGCGTTTGAACAAAATGATCCGAACGTGTTCGCGAGTAACTTCTCCCCTATCAGCAAGGGTACCTGCGTTGAGTGCCATAACGACCAGACCGCGGGGCAAAATTGTCGCACGTGTCATGAATATCACGAAAACGCTGGATTTAAGGGTAAGATACCCTTCAAAAATAAAAACGTGCTAAAAACAGCAAGTTCAAACTAGGCGAGATCTTATGAGGCTATTTTTCGCAACCTTGGTACTTAGTATTTTCTTTGGTGGCGCTGTAAGTGCATACGATAAAAAGGAAATGGAGAAGTATTACTCTGAGGACAACTACCCGACGGCTGCTCAATGTGCGGGTTGTCACCAGCAGATATACAACGAATGGGCTTCGTCTAACCATGCGTACGCCTCAATCTCGCCAATGTTTCACAAATTTGAACAGGCAATCAATGATCTCTCGGCCGGGACTATTGGGACGTTCTGCGTTCGGTGCCACCAACAGGTCGGAACTCAACGTGGCGAGGAGCGAGAGCTGCCGCTTTGGGACCGCAGTCAAGTTGCGAGAGAGGGCATCACATGTGTGACCTGCCATCGGGTTCAGGAAGAATTTACCAAAGTTAACGGCGAGAGAACTGTTGTGCCGGGGAATATTCACGCCCCAGTCGGCGGTACAATGCGGGACAGCGTCTTTGACCAAGTGCTTGAACGCAAAGACGAGCTACGACTAGCCACCAGTGCTGGTGAGCGTGGTCAGAAAATCCATGCCGGTGTCTACAAATTCGAGCAACTTGGCAAATCAGAGTTTTGCGTGTCCTGCCATCAGGTCGCTGTGAACCTCGGTATCAAACTCGAGGTCGTCTGGGATCAATATCGAGATTCCCCTGCTCATGCGAAGGGCGAAACCTGTCAAGATTGTCATATGGGTAAAGTGCCCGGCGTTGCGGCTGGTTATGAAACGGCCCCGTCTGCAATAGTAAATGGGGAAGAAATCAATCCGGGCCGACGTCATTCAAACCATGCTTTCTACGGTCCCGGTTATCCAATAGCACACCCCGGAATTTTTCCGCACAATGTGGAAGCCGCTCGATGGTCTATTCAGGAGTGGCTGAAGTTCGATTATCGCGCCGGTTGGGGCTCTGAAAAGTTTGAGGAGGCAATTGAAGACTTCGAAGAACCTTTCGATGAATTCAACACCGCGCTGGAGCCCCTCGGGGGGCACCCTGTAACGTTGGATGCTCTTGCCAATATCGAGGCCGCCGCGGCCCGCGGGACGTCGGCCTTCAAGAGGAAAACCTCCCTTAAGCCTCTTCAGGACGCCATCGAGGCGGTAGCGGAGGCCGTTTCTAATGACGACATCAGTGGCCAATTAAACGCTCTCGATGAGGCGGTAGAAGGGCTTGAGGAGGCTGTTGCGTCTTCAAAATCCGTCACCGCTCCAAAGTCTTACAGGCTCCTCGTTGAGGCGAGCAAGAAATTGGCGCAGACCGCCGGCCAGAAATTGGCTTCCTCTGAGGCTCACATTGAGACAGCCACGACAATATTGGCGGCGTTTTCTGAGGCGCGTTCGGAGGCTGAGCGCAAAAAAGCCCTCAAAGACCTCAGGTCAGTGCTGCCGAAGCTTCGTTCAAGTCTGCCCGGTGCAGATAATGAATATGTAGGAGCCGTCACCGCGCTAAAAGCCTCAATGGGCGTTAATTTTCCGGGCCCCTGGATTGATGCCGGTGATCGCGAAGAGGCGTGGGAGATTGTTCTCGAAAATCGAGAGCGTTTGGAGGAAAAAAGAGAACTTCGAAAACAGGTAATGGAAAATGGTAGCAAAATCGATGGGCCATTTTTCACCTCGAATTTGAAAACTGGCAAGGATCTTGCGTTCAACTATGTGATCACCAACCTCGACGATGGGCACAATCTTCCCTCCGGCTCGCTTGGCGCACAACCAGAAATCTGGTTCAACGTGGCCTTAATCGACCCCGATGGGAAAAATATATGGGAGTCCGGCCATGTCGATAGCAACGGTGATTTTGCGGACCTACATTCTCTTGATCTCGCAGCTGGTAAGATAGAGCACGACGACCAATTGTTTAACCTGCAGACCAAGTTCCTCACTACAAACGTGAAGGGCACTGACAGGGAGATGTATCTGCCCGTCAATTTTGATATTGACCAGCAGCCGCTGCTCCGACCGTCTAACGTGCCGTCCACCGTACTCAACCATGCGCCATTTGTTCGCATGGAGGGTAGGTCCATTCCTCCTTTGGGGAACAAGACGGCGAAATATAAGGTCCCAGGGGAGCTCTTAAGGAAGCCAGGAAAGTATCGCTTGATGGCGAGAATGAGGAGCAGGGCCGAACCGATATACTTCATGAGATTCGTGGGTGCTACATCAGAGATGGAGGAGTCCATGAATGAGTGGATGCTTGATATCCATCCGTACACAGTAGAGTTTGAAGTAAAGTAGTTCCCATACGAACAAATCGGCTTAAGGGGGTCGAGGATAATATGAGTGATTTTTGGAGTGGGTTCTGCTGCCGTGTAGTGCTGCCAAGCATAGTGGCCTGCGCTATCGCATTCCCGTCATGGAATGTGAAAAGTGCTGAGTATGGTGGCCCTCGAAAAATGTCTCCGGCGGCAAAAGAGGTCGATACTGACAAGTCAAAGTTTAGTCCCGACCCAACCTACGAAGACAAGCCATACTCGGCTGAAGAGCAGATCAAGATCTACGGCGGCAAGCGCGCGGTTGAGGTGGTTAGACCCTTGATTGAGCTTTTCCGTCCTCAATATTCTCAGGGTCCTTTCCGGCAGGGAGAGAACCCACTCGGCGGTAAAAATACCTCTTCTCTTCAGTTTTTGGCCTTCGGTGATTGGCGGACGGCCGTCGCCTTCAACGACAATGGCGAGACGGAGATTGGTCAGGTGGCGACGAGGCTCAATCTGGACCTCGACCTAAAGCTGACTGGCACGGAGAGAATTCACGCCTTCCTTCGGCCCCTTGATAAAGGCGGTAATTTCACGCGACACGAGTTCGCCGGAAATGATCGCGAGGGTGGGACCACCATAGAGCTGGATGGAAACATCGAGACGCTATTCTTTGAGGGCGATATCGGCGCCATCCAGGCCGGGCTTTCTGATGAGTACGCCTCCTACGATTTGCCAATTGCATTAGGCTTAACCCCCTTCATCTTCCAAAATGGAGTTTGGGTCGAGGATGCCTTTACAGGTGGCGCGTTTACAATAGCTGCAAAAAATAGCCCGGCGCTTAACATTTCAAATATGGACTTCACGTTCTTTGCGGGCTTTGACAAGGTAACGACCCCCGCCGCTCGTGAGGCTGATGGTGCATTAGATGACGACGACCTGAATGTTTTTGGCGTTGCCTCTTTCTTTGACGCAAACGAAGGCTACTTCGAGGCCGGGTTTGGTTTTGTTGAAGGCGATGGTGAGTTCAGTGATATTGATTACAAATCGCTGACTTTCGCATTTACCAAGCGATACGGTGCTTGGCTTTCAAATAGTATCCGATACATTTCTACATTTGACCAAGACCGGGACAACAACGCCCAACAGACTGCAGATGGGCAAATTATTCTCTTGGAAAATTCTCTTATAACTTCCAAGCCTTCGACACTCGTTCCTTACTTCAACTTATGGGCGGGCTTCGATCGCCCGCAACCGCTCGCAGATGCGACAGGTCTCCTGAAAAATACCGGAATAAATTTCGAGACTGATGGCCTGACAGGCTTTCCTCGACTTGATGACACAGGTCACAATACGATTGGTGGGGCTGTGGGTGTTTCCTACATTTTCAATCTTGACCAACAACTCGTCGTCGAAGCGGCAGCTTTAACGCCTATAGAAGGTGATGTCGAAGCCGGACGTGCAACTGTGGGTGATCAAATCGGTCTCCAGATAAGATATCAGAGGCCCGTCGCCCCGGGTTGGATTGTCCGTGGAGACGCAATGATGGGCTTCCTCGAGAACGCAGATGATCTGCGCGGTTTACGCTTCGAAATTCGCCGTAAATTTTAGGTGGCAGCTTATAAATGACTGATGCAATTCAACTGATATCGATCGCGATTTTGGCGAGCGGTTTAGCTTACTGTCTCCTGATATTAGGGCAAAATTTATCGGCTAACCGACTTGCTGTAGCGCGGGAGGCAGCCGAGCTCGATCACCTTAATGCAGTAACCGGTGAATTGATCGAACGTCAGCGAGTCAAAAAAGAGATTGAGGAGGGCGCTTGGAATGGATTTCGAAAGTTCCGGGTGTCCAAAAAGCAAATTGAGGCTAAAGACCAGTGCTCGTTTTATCTTACACCGCACGATGGTCGGCCTGTTCCGCCGTTCCAACCCGGCCAGTTCCTAACTTTTCGGCTGGATATACCCGATCAGAAAAAACCTGTTATTCGTTGTTACAGCCTTTCTGATTGCCCGAGACCTGATCACTACCGTGTGACTATCAAGCGTGTTCCGCCGCCCAGAGACACAGACCATCCGCCGGGTTTATCGTCTAACTTTTTTCATGATTCGATAGAAGAGGGGCAAATTCTCGATGTGCGGGCTCCGGGAGGGCATTTTTTCCTTGATACGACGCGTTCGACGCCGGTGGTCCTAATTGGCGGTGGTATCGGGCTCACTCCTGTATTGAGCATGGTTAACCATATCGTCGAAACCGGCTCAAAAAGGGAAACGTGGTTTTTCTACGGTGTTCAAAATGGTGAAGACCATGCGATGAAGGAGCACCTCCAAAAAATTGACGACGAACATGACAACATTAAAATTTGCGTTGTGTATAGCCGGCCAAGGGATGGCGAGGACGTTGAAGGCCGGGATTATAAGTACCAAGGTCGCGTCGGAGCGGATCTGTTCCGAGAGGTTCTGCCCTCGAATAACTACGACTATTACTTTTGCGGCCCACCGCCCATGATGAATTCTCTCTTTGAGGGGCTAAGGGAGTGGGACGTTCCCGAGGATAATATTCACTACGAAGCCTTTGGGCCCGCGACTGTCTCTAAAAAGAAAGATGCTGACAAAGCAAGCGAGAAAGCGCCTTCTTCAGTTTCAGATGCCGCAGAAACGTTAGTTGTTAATTTTGCGAAGACAGGTAAAGAAATTGCCTGGGATCCGGACATTGGTTCCCTTTTGGATCTGGCTGAAGACAATGACATTACAATAGATTCCGGATGCCGTGCGGGCAACTGCGGTACTTGTGAGACTGCAATAAAATCCGGCGAGGTTGATTATCTCTCTGAGCCGGGAGAAATGCCTGACGCAGGTAGCTGTCTGGCCTGTGTTGCTGTGCCAAAGGGCTCGTTAACACTTGATGCCTAATTAAAATTTTGTGGAATAACAAAGAAATTTTTAAAATATAGCAGAAACCCCTTTAAGGAAGGTCACCATGTCGAAATCCCATTCGGGCACAAAAACACAAGAATATCTCGAACGTTACATGGAGGGGGTGACTAAAAGAAACCCCGGTCAGCCTGAATTCGTTCAGGCGGTCTTCGAAGTAGCATCAACAATCTTCCCTTATATAGCTGATAAGCCACAGTATCATGAGAGCCAGGTCCTGGAGCGGATGGCTGAACCCGAGCGTGTTATTTCTTTCCGCGTTCCCTGGACCGACGATAAAGGCAATATTAGGACAAACCGCGGATGGAGGGTCCAATTTAACTCGGCAATCGGCCCTTATAAGGGCGGGTTGCGTTTCCACCCTTCGGTGAATGAGTCGATCCTAAAATTTTTGGGCTTCGAACAAACCTTTAAAAATAGTCTTACGGGTTTGCCGATGGGCGGCGGTAAAGGCGGCGCCAATTTCAACCCGAAGGGCAAATCAGATAATGAGGTTATGCGCTTCTGCCAATCCTTTATGACAGAGCTCGTTCGCCACATTGGCCCGGATACGGATGTCCCTGCAGGTGATATTGGTGTTGGTGGACGGGAAATTGGCTACATGTTCGGTCAATATAAAAGAATGACGAATAGCTTCGTTGGGGTCCTTACAGGTAAGGGACTCGAATTTGGTGGTTCGAAAATGCGGACGGAGGCGACAGGCTACGGCGCGATATTTTTCCTTAGAAACATGCTTGCTCAGCATAAAGACTCGATTGAGGGAAAAAGGGTCCTGATCTCCGGTTCCGGCAACGTTGCTACCCATGCTGCAGAAAAGTGTCTCCAGCTCGGTGCCTTGCCACTGACACTTTCGGATTCTGGCGGTTTTGTTCACTGTGCAGATGGTTTTACACAAGAACAAGTTGACTGGGTAAAAGACCTAAAAGGCGTTCGGCGCGGGCGAATCTCTGAAGCGGCGGATGAATTTTCCAATATTACCTTCCACGAGGGTCGTCCTTGGAGTGTCGAGGCCGACTGTGCAGTGCCTTCGGCTACACAAAATGAGGTAAATGCCGAAGAGGCCTCGGTGATGATAAAAAACGGGGTCAAGGCAATTGCCGAGGCGGCAAACATGCCTTGTGAACAGGGTGCAGTCGACGCGTTCACGGATGCAAAAGTTCTCTTTGGACCGGCTAAGGCGGTAAATGCAGGCGGGGTGGGCGTGTCTGGATTAGAAATGAGCCAAAATAGCGCGCGAATTTCCTGGGACGAAGATGAATTGCGTCGTCTTCTCGAAAATATGATGCGTGATATCCATGATTCCTGCGTGGAATTCGGTGGTAGCTCGGAGGGTCCTATCAATTATTTGGCAGGCTCGAACATCGCAGGTTTTGTTAAAGTTGCAGACGCCATGATGAGTTACGGCCACGTATAAGGCCCTATTTTGGCGTTTGCGGACCCGAAAAGCGCCAGTGGCAGCTTTAATCGCCCTGCTCAGCGGCTTTTTCGAGAGGCCTCGTCCTTTCGGGTGGTTTGAACACGATGCGAGGACAGGCCTTGGATAAGGTCTTAGAAGCGCTTTCTCGTTTGCGCAGATGATTGGGCTAGTGACATGGAAACCTTGAAAGTCTTCTCTCCATATGACGGCGAAAATGTCGGAGAGGTAAATTTAGTTGGCGGGGCTGAAATAGAGGCCATGCTTGCGACGGCGCACCGGCTTTTTTCTGATAGGTCATGTTGGTTACCCAAAAGCGAACGTTTGAACATCCTCCGAAAAGCCGCCGAACTGATTAAGGAGCGACGACATTCGTTAGCGGTATCAGCGGCTCGAGAAGGGGGAAAGCCATTGGTTGACTCTCTTGTCGAAATCGACCGCGCTGCGGATGGTATAGAATGCTGTGTTGAAGAAATTCGGGCGTCTGCTGGTAACGTTATTCCTATGCAAATAGATGCCAGCTCTTCATCAAAAGTCGCCTTTACGCAATACGAACCAATTGGTGTGGTCGCCGCTGTCAGTGCTTTTAATCATCCCTTTAACTTGATTGTCCACCAAGTCGCGCCCGCGGTGGCGACTGGATGCCCGGTTTTAGTTAAGCCTGCAGCAGCGACGCCACTTAGTTGCCAAGCCTTTGTTGAAATCCTCAAGGAAGCCGGTCTACCGGAGGGTTGGGCGCAGATGGTCCTTCCGGCGGAAATCAACCTCGCGACCGAAATGGTCTCCGATCCCAGGGTAGCTTTCTTCAGTTTCATAGGCTCGTCACGTGTGGGTTGGATGCTCAAATCAAAGTTGGCGCCTGGAACACGCTGTGCACTTGAACACGGTGGTGTGGCTCCTGTTATTGTCTCCGCGGACGCCGACCTTGATGATGTTGTAGAAAGAATTGCAAAAGGTGGATTTTATCACGCAGGCCAAGTTTGCGTTTCGGTGCAAAGAATTTTTTGCGATCGGAAAATTGTCGATATCTTTTCTGAAAAACTTGCCGAGGCTGCCGGCCGATTAAAAGTCGGCGACCCCACTAAATCTGATACTGACGTAGGTCCTCTCATCAGCGATAAAGAATGCCAAAGGGTCGCAGACTGGGTGCAGGAAGCCGTCGAAGGTGGAGCCACGCTCAAGACTGGTGGGAAGAAAATATCTGATACCTGTTACGAACCAACGGTCTTAGTTGGTGCAGATAAAATGGCGAAGATTTCGACGTCAGAAGTTTTTGGGCCAGTCGTAAGCATTTATCCTTACGATAATGTTGATGCTGCGATAGCTGAAGCAAATAGCCTCCCTGTAAGTTTTCAGGCGGCAGTTTTTGCGAAAGATATGGATTTTGCGATGCACTGTTACCAAAATCTTGATGCAACCGCTGTAATGGTTAACGAGCACACAGCGTTTCGTGTCGATTGGATGCCATTTGCCGGGGCAAGAACGTCGGGCCACGGGGTGGGGGGCATTCCTTACACAATTCATGAGATGCAAACCGAAAAGATGATGGTTTGGCGTTCCAAATCAATTAGTTAGCAACTCTCAATTATAAAAACTCGCGAGGGAAACATGAAAGCTTCTGATTTATTCGTTAAATGCCTTGAGGAAGAGGGGGTTGAGAGGATTTTTGGTGTTCCTGGAGAAGAGAACGCCGACGTAATGATCTCTCTGAATGACTCTAAAATCGATTTTGTTTTGTGCCGCCATGAGCAAGCAGCAGCTTTTGCCGCAGATGCGTATGGGCGTTTGACGGGAAAGGCTGGGGTTTGTCTCGCAACCCTTGGACCCGGCGCGACTAATCTGGTGACGGGGCTTGCTGACGCTAACATGGACCGTGCACCTGTGGTCGCAATTATTGGTCAGGGCTCTACTAAACGCCTGCACAAAGAAAGCCACCAGAATATGGACTCAGTTGCAATGATGCGGCCGATTTCCAAATGGTCTCAGTCAATTCTGTCGGCAGATAACATAACCGAAGTGGTTAGGAAGGCGTTCAAAGTGGCGGTCGCCGAAAAGCCTGGTGTTACGGTTATAGAGCTGCCAGAAGACCTTGCTAAGCTTGACGTTCAAGATAAGCCCCTTGCTCCTGTTAAAGTCCGACGGCCCGCGGCAGACCACAAAGCTATTGCGCAGGCGGTCGAGTTGATAGGTCAGGCATCAAATCCGATCATTCTTGCGGGGAATGGCGCAATAAGAAAACGCGCAGCGGCACAATTATCACGCTTAGCTCAAAAAACCGGGATCGGTGTTGTAAATACATTTATGGGCAAGGGTGCAGTGTCGATGCATGATGAACATTGCCTTTACACGATGGGTTTGGGCTCTGGGGACTACAACAATCTGGCCTTTGATGACGCTGACTTGGTGATTTCGTGTGGGTACGACCTTGTTGAGTATTCGCCCTCCGCATGGAACCGAAAAAATCAAGAAACGAAGAAAATAATTCACATCGATTTTTGGGAAGCCGAAGTCGATAAAGATTACCAACCTGATGTCGAAGTGGTTGGAGATTTGGCGGATGCACTTTGGCAGCTAAATGAAGCAATAAACCAAAAGTTTGAGGGTAAATTACCCCTCTTCGATGTTAAGAAACGGCTTGATCTGCGGGAACAACTGACCGCGGATTTCGCCGCAGAAAAAGACGATACGGCTATTCCCGTAAAACCCCAGAAAATACTTTGGGATGTGAGGCAGGTTTTAGGGGACGAAGATATCCTGCTCTCCGACGTTGGCGCGCACAAGATGTGGATTTCGCGGTATTTTCAATGTGTAGAGCCGAATACTTGTCTGATTTCTAATGGGTTCTGCACAATGGGATTTGCCATGCCAGGATCGATTGGCGCGAAGATAGCTTTTCCGGAGCGCCGTGTTTTATCGATTTCCGGGGATGCCGGATTTATGATGAATGTACAAGACCTCGAAACCGCAGTTCGGCGTAAGCTGAATATCGTCGCTATGGTGTGGGAGGATGGCGAGTATGGCTTAATCAAGTGGAAACAACAAAACGGTTTTGACGGCAAACATTCTGACCTTGCTTTCACTAATCCGGACTTTGAAGCGTTGGCTAGCAGCTTTGGAATGTGGGGTAAAAAGGTAAGCAGCACCGATCAGATAATCCCTCTTCTAGAAGAAGCTTTTTCGCAGGAGGGCCCTGCCTTAATTTCCGTGCCAGTAGACTATAGCGAAAACATGAAGCTATCAGAACGGCTCGGGCAGGTATCCGTTCCGATCTAGACGGTAGGCCCGCAATATGCGGGCCTACCATTTTAAAGCTGCTTGTAAGTGCAAGGTGATTTGCAAGTTTTGCCGGCCCTGGTAGCTACTGGTGTTGTGGGTTAGGTCTCGTCTGAGTTACACGGGTTGACGTGACACTGTGTCACTATTCTCGATCGGCGAATTTCGTATATCTCGTAAATGAGCTTTTGACATCTAAAAAGGCGTTTAAGGCGAAAAGTCTGTTGGGGATACAGTTAGTGATGTCGCCTTCAGGTTATTCAACACCTATCGCCCGATAGTGCTTCGGATGATTTTCTTCAATACGATGAGTTGTTATGACCCCTGAAATCGGCCACTACGCAGTAGCATTTGCATTTATTTTTTCTCTGGCACAGGGCGCTATACCTCTATGGGGGGCACATAAAAACAATCCGCTATTGATGAACTTTGCCGTGCCAGCCGCCAGGTTCCAATTTATCTTCATTCTGCTCGCTTTTGTCTGTCTGATCGTGTCGTTCGTTGAATCAGACTTCTCTGTCGCGTTGGTTGCGCAAAACTCCCATACGCTGAAACCGCTGATTTATAAAATTTCCGGGGTCTGGGGTAACCACGAGGGCTCGATGCTTCTCTGGATTTTGATCCTGGCCCTTTTTGGTCTTCTGGTGGGAGAGTTCGGCAAAAATCTTCCTTCAAGCCTACGTGCGCGCGTACTCTCCGTTCAGGGTCTTATCGGTGCGGGTTTCATTGCGTTTCTTTTATTCACGTCAAACCCCTTTCTTCGCTTGGACCCATCTCCGCTCCAAGGCAGTGGCTTAAATCCGTTATTACAAGACCCGGGCTTGGCTTTCCATCCTCCCTTTCTTTATTTGGGCTATGTGGGCTTTTCCATGGCTTTTTCATTTGCCATAGCGGCGCTTATCGAAGGTCGTGTAGACCCGGCTTGGGCACGATGGGTCCGGCCTTGGACGCTCGTTGCCTGGACCTCTCTTACAATCGGAATTGCTCTTGGAAGCTGGTGGGCCTACTACGAGCTAGGCTGGGGAGGCTGGTGGTTTTGGGATCCTGTTGAAAATGCATCATTTCTGCCATGGCTTTTGGGCACAGCACTTCTCCACTCTGCTCTCGTCCTTGAAAAACGAGATACTTTGAAAAGCTGGACGATCCTCCTCTCCATTCTGGCGTTTGGAGCATCGTTATTGGGAACTTTTCTTGTTCGATCGGGGGTTTTGACGTCCGTCCATACCTTTGCGACAGACCCGGAGCGTGGTGTTTTTATACTTTTACTTTTCGTGATAGTTCTCGGCGGCGGTTTGCTGCTCTATTCAATCCGTGCCCAATCGTTGAAAGTTGGCGGTTTGTTCGCTCCAATTAGTAGAGAAGGTGCTTTAGTACTGAATAACTTGTTTCTGGCTACGTCATTTGCGGTGGTTCTGTTAGGCACCCTCTACCCTCTATTGTTAGATGCCTTCGATGCAGGAAAGGTGTCGGTGGGTGCGCCGTTTTTTAATGCTACTTTTGTTCCACTAATGATCCCGCTGCTGATCGCCTGCCCCATAGGAGCTAAAATGGCTTGGAAGCGCGGCGACTTGAGTGGTGCTCTTTCGCGTCTCAGGGCGGCATTTGCCTCTTCGTTAGTCGTCATAGTTATTGCACTGTTTCTGGATGATAACAGAAGTATTTTGGCTGGGTGTGCGCTCGGAATTGCCGCCTGGTTAATGATCGGAACAACCCTAGATTTCCTTGAAAGAATCGGTTTTCCAAAACGCTCGGCAGGGGAGATTTATCGCAGGTTTGTGCACCTTCCGCGTTCCGCTTGGGGTGCAGCGACAGCGCACTTTGCGCTCGGCGTGATGGTTGCGGGAATAACCGTTTCGTCAGTTTGGCAAATAGAGCGCATTCAGATTATGCGACCGGGAGATAAAGTTGAAATTGCTGACTACACCGTGCTTTTCGGCGGTGCAGGGCAGGTAGATGGTCCCAATTATAGCGCGCTGCAAGGGTCATTTTCGATTTCCAAAGGAAAGGACAAAGTCACGGTTTTGTTGCCAGAAAAAAGGAGCTATCCGGCCGAAAATTCCACTACTACCGAAGCCGCGATACACACAAATCTATACTCCGACCTTTACATCGTGCTCGGCGATGCCGACGGCAAGGGTGGTTGGGCGACGCGTATATACTTTAACCCTCTTGTCCCCTGGATTTGGGTTGGGGCAATACTAATGGCTGTTGGCGGCGCTTTATCTTTGACCGACCGCAGATTACGTGTCGGTGCCCCAAGGCGATCGGTCAGTTCGTTGAACTCAACCCTTCCGCAAAATCGTTAACATGTTTGCGCGAGTCACATTTCTGCCGCTTGCGGTGGTCTTCGCCGTGTCAGTTTTGTTCGCGATCTATTTGTGGCAGGTCGGCCCCGGCGGGAAGGATATTTCGACACTTCCCTCTGCTATGATTGATAAGCCAGTTCCTGACTTTGATCTTGCGCCTATTCAGGGTCGGCAGTCCGGTCTCAAATCGGGTGATCTTAAGTCCGGGATTTCTCTAGTGAATGTATGGGCATCCTGGTGCCCCCCTTGCCGTGTTGAACATCCATATTTGATGGATTTGGCCGAAAGAGGAGTGACGATTTACGGGATAAATTATCGAGACAAACCCTCGGACGCCCTTCGCTTTCTTCGAAATTTGGGCGATCCCTACAAACAAATTGGGGCTGACACAACTGGCAGGGTATCAATTGACTGGGGTATTTACGGGTATCCGGAGACCTTTTTGGTCGACCAAACCGGGAGGATCCGCTACCGCCACGTGGGACCAATTTCTCCCCAAGTCATTGAAACGATTTTAAATCCTCTGATGGATAAAATTGCAAAAAAATGAAAACGACATTACTGCTGCTTCTTTTGTTTGCGTCGCCGGCGCTAGCCTTACAACCAGATGAGATTCTTCAAGACAACGTTCTTGAGGAGCGTGCACGTGTAATTAGCAAAGAACTGCGCTGCCTCGTTTGCCAAAATCAGTCTATCGATGATTCCGATGCGCCCTTAGCTAGAGATCTTCGGCTGCTAGTTCGAGAACGGTTGCAGACAGGTGAGAGCGATGACGAGGTGATTAAGTTTGTTGTGGACCGCTATGGCGATTTTGTTTTGCTTCGCCCGCCCGTAAAAGCATCAACCTTGGCCCTTTGGATTTCCCCGGTAGCATTGCTTCTGCTCGGTATCTTCATTTTCTTAACCTGGTTCCGAAAACAGACGCAAAATGTGCCGGTCAAGGTAAAACCTCTGTCGAGCGAAGAAACAGCTAAGCTCCAGGCGGCGCTCAAGAAGGATGATAGCTAAATGGAGGGCTATCTCGTCCTTTCCTTAATGGCAATTGTGTGTGGAATATTCTTGTGGCGGCCTTTGCTGAAAAGTGGGGCTGATATGGCGAGCCGCGCAGAGCATGAGCTTGAATTCTACAAGGACCAGTTAACTGAAGTCGAACGAGATCTAGAACGCGGCATTATTAGTGCTGAGGAGGCCGAGGCATCACGGATCGAGATAAGTCGTAAGATAATTAATTGCGAGGATGGGGGAACTGCGCAATCACTTTGGCCTCAAAAAAAACAAAAGCAATTTGCTGTGTGCGCGGCTTTTTTTATCCCCATCGCAGGGTCACTCGTATACCTGTCGCAGGGATCTCCCGGCTTAAAGAGCAACCCCGTCCAAATTGCTAACCGTGGGCAAACGACGCTGGATGAAATTCCGCCTCAGGTAAAGACCGAGATCAACACATTGCGGAACTCGTTAGACAAAAACCCGAATGATCGGGAGGCGTGGGTTTCCCTCGGTCGAGCCTACTTTAGAACTCATAAATTCGAGCGTGCGGCGCAAATTTACATGCAGGCGACCACTTTCTTCCCCGAAAATGCAGAGCTTTTTGCCAGGGCTGGCGAGGCCCTTGTTTTTGGATCAAATGGCGCGGTGGTGCCCGCGGCTGAACTGGCGTTCAAACGAGCGTTGAAACTTTTACCGAATGATGCGCGTAGTCGCTATTACTTGGCGTTGGCAGATCAACAAAATGGGCGTCTCGGAGAGGCGTTGAAAAAATGGAAACAACTTGAGGCGGACTCACCACCGGATGCGCCTTGGCAAGATACCTTGAGGAAAAGAATTGTCTCGCTGTCGGAACAAATCGGTAAAACTGCGGATCGCCAAACGTCAGAAAATAAAGGCTCCCAAGATGACCAGGACCGGAAGCGAAGCGTAATTCCCGGCCCCAGTCGTGAGGATATCGCTGCCGCGCAGGAACTTTCGCCTGAGGATCGACAGGAAATGATCCGCGGGATGGTGGATCGGCTTGCGTCTAGGCTGGAGGATAGTCCGGATGATCTAGGCGGTTGGAGAAGGTTAGCGCGCGCCCGCAAAGTCCTTGGGCAAAAAGCAGAGGAAAAGTTAGCGCTAGGAAAAATAGCAGGGCTTCTGCCGAAAGATGTGAAGGCGCAAGAGGACTACCTTAATGCTGTGATAGAGGCGGCGGCCCCTGAAATGCCTAGCTCTGTTGAGTTGAAACCAATATTGGTCCGTATCCTTCGGAGGGACGACCGAAATCCTGCCGCCCTCTGGTATTCGGGGATGTTGGCAAAAGCCGAGGGGCGCAAAAAGGACGCCATAGAATACTGGTCGAACCTACTTTCCGTGTCAGATCCAAATACCCCGCGCTACGTTGAATTGAAGAATGAGATTAAGTCGTTGGAAGAATAGGAGGAGTTATTTAGAGGTAGCTGAATAAACGCCATCCCAGTTCGGACCAAGATCTTGCTCACGATAAACGCTGATGCGGTCTCGGTATAAATCGGTAAGGGTCGATAAATCGATTTCAGGTAAACCTTCGAGTTTTTTGAGCGCCGTGATTGCTTCATCCCATCTTTGGTTGCGGTAATTATTCAAGAACATTCCTTGTGCTTCTGACGCCTCGAAAAACCATTTTTCAGTTTTAACTCCACTGTCCCCAACGAGCGAAAAAATTCTTACAGGCTCATCTTTCCCGATTACTCGGATTAGGTCTAATTCAAGCCAGGCAAAATCCGGGGCAGAATTTACGGTCTCCTCGCCGACAACGATCGAAACACCGTAAGTTTTTGATTGCCCCTCCAACCGTGAGGCGACATTTGCTGTGTCCCCTAATACGGAATAGTCAAAGCGCTGGTCGGACCCCATATTTCCAACGCAGCATGCCCCGGTGTTAATACCGATCCCAATCGATATTGGTAGCCTCGTTTTTCCGTCGACCTCGGACTTTTCATCGAGGCTAATGTTAAACTCTTGAAGTCCTTTCATCATGGCCAGAGCAGCAGTTGCAGCCTCTTCCCTGTGATTTGGGTTATCAATCGGTGCGTTCCAAAATGCCATGATTGCATCCCCCATGTATTTGTCGATCGTTCCATTGTGATGGAGGATTATGTCAGTCATGGGGGTGAGATATTCATTGATAAAGCTGGTCAGTTCCGAAGCTGACATGCTTTCTGAGATTTTGGTAAAGCCCCGAATATCAGAAAACATTATCGTCATTTCTTTTGTCTCGCCGCCGAGTTTCAGAAGATCAGGTTCTTCAGCTAATTTCTCCACGAGATCCGGGGATAAATAACGACTAAATGCACCCCTGACGTATTTCTTCTCTGACTCTGTCCTGAGGAAAGCAATGAAAGAGCCCGTCAAATAGATCAGAATAATAACAAGCGACGGATAAACAGGATCAACTAATAGCCTGTAGTCTGTATAGGCAAACCAAGGCGTCAGAATTGAGACCGCCAGACCCAAAAGCGCAATGAACGCGCATTTAAAAGCGCCGTAACGTGGAATTAAAAACGATAGTACGGCGCCAAGAAAAAACAGCCAGAGAATTTCGGCACCCGGCATCCAAGCGGGGCGTTGCAGATGCTGCCCTAGTATCATTTGCTCGATCGCCATTGCGTGAACTTCGACCCCGGCAATAGCCGCTTCCATGGGTGTCGAACGGATATCTTTCAGGCCTGCAGCGCTTGTTCCAATTAGAACAATATGACCACGTATTTTTTGGGCCAACGATCGCGATTCAAATACATCGATTGCAGAAACATATCTCTCGGGAATGTGCCCGGTATCGTGAAGCCATAGCTGCCCGCTGCCCGAAGTCGGTACTGTTATTCGTCCGACCCTGATTTGCTGTAGACCAAGATTTTCCCCGAAGCTTTCGTCTCCACTGGCGCCGGATGACCTTAGAAGGTATGTGGATGCTCTTTGGGCAACTCTCAATGCCTCGACCGAAAGACTTGGGAATATCTCTTTTGAGAATTTCTCACCGGAATTTAAGCGCACGAAAAGAGGAACACGGCGAATAATTCCGTCACTGTCCAGCGAACTGTTGATGCTGCCGAGGCCCGACGTGCTCGAGCTTAGAACATCAAGAGCCTTCACCACGCCGCTATATGATTGGATGAATTTTCTCGGATCGTTCCCCTGCTTGGCATAACTCCATTTTGGATCAGGCCGACTTCGCACATTGCCACTATTGTCGAACATTATACCGAGCACCGTGGGAAGGCGTTTCAGAGTAGAGGCCAGTACTTCATCATGATCGGGTAATTTTGAAATAAGATCTGAGAGCTCTGGATTTTCAGATACGCTCTCGAACCGTCGCCACTGTTTCAATATTGTATTGGGTGAGGTCCGGTCTGGTTCTGCAAAAAGAATGTCGAATGCTACAGCCGCTGCGCCAGCCCGCTGCAATTTAGTCAGCAATTCAGCGACTACAGTACGCGGCCACGGCCATTGTCCCAGCGCTTCCAGGCTTTTTTCGTCGATGTCGACTATGCGAACGGGAACTTTTTGGTAAGGCCTCGGCTCAAGACGTTGCATTTGATCAAATCCCATAAGCTTTAGACGCGCAATGGGATCGGGATTTAAAATCCCTATCACTATTAAAAGAAATAATAAGAAGAGTGGTATGAAACTAAATATTTTTCTCTTTTCCATATCAAAAATCCGTAACGAGAAAAAACGTGAAGCGAGGATAGCCTTCAAAGAAGATTGCAAGAGCCCTTCCCCGTTTAACCAGATGGACCAGGCTAGCGACGTATAAAACTTGAAAATCTCCTCTCCATATAACGGCGAACAAGTCGGAGATGTCTAGCCCCCAAGTTACGTGCCCTTCCTGCACTATAGTTTCGGGTGCCGGCGGTCGCATTTTCGAGGCCTGATACGGTAGCTTGGTTTGCCGTATTCTGTGACTGGACGGACCGCAATAAATCGAGCCACCGAGTTTAAAAGATTGTAATACCCTACAGAATTAATTGGCGGTTTGGATAATAGATGTCTTTACCGGGTGTAATTTTTGGACGTTCTGAGGCTTCTGGGTCTTCTTCTGACACGGAGTATCTGGATACTTCGGGCGTTGGTTCTGTGCGTGTACCGCACGGTGATTTCCTTTTATCTGCGGAATACGGTCGTATGGGTCCGCACCTTTCGTTGTCGGAAGGTGACACGACGGTTGTCGTAAAGAACTTCTTCACTTTTGGTAAATCACCGGACCTGACGACGGAGAGTGGTCAT
>JAYYZV010000037.1:0-10001 GCA_036339975.1 Pseudomonadota bacterium
GCACACAATCGTGGCAATGTTACTTATTGGACAACTTCGCCCTTCACGGTAATCCTGCGCATCATGCGGCGTTCATCAGGGTCGAAATGTGTGCGGGCATGCATGCTGCACCGGTTGTCCCACATCACCAAGTCTCCGACCTCCCAGACGTGTTCGTAGATAAATTCCGGGTTTTCGCTGTGTTTAAACAGACGCTGAAGAACTTCGTCGCTCTCTTCTGCGGGTAGCCCTTCAATCCGATCAGTCATCAGCCGGTTGACGTATAGCGCCTTTCGTCCCGTTGCGGGATGGGTGCGCGCGAGGGGGTGACTGTATTGCGGCGCGTCTGGATCGATTTTGTCGCCCCGCGTTACCGGGTTGCCTACATAGTCATAAATATTATGGGCCCGCAGACCGTCAAGCCTTTCCCGGAGTTCGTCAGGCAGCGTCTCCCAAGCGGTATAGCAATTGGCAAACAACGTATTCCCGCCAACCTTAGGAATTTCCATCGCGAATAAAGTCGATGCACGGCAAGGGATTTCATAGTAGCACTGATCGGAATGGAACCACATCTCCCCATCTTCCAGCGCTGTCTGAAATCCGGTATCGTTGACGTTTGTGATCATCATTGTGTGGCGCATTTCATCATTTGCGAATTTGCCAGTGCGCACCTCTTCTAATTCCCCGAAATATCGGCAGAACCTAATCTGATCATCGTTGGAAATGTCCTGCTCCCGAAATACGATGAGCAGATGGTCATACCAAGCCTGCTCAATCTTTTTCAGAATTTCATGTTCAAGCGGCTTCGTAAGATCAACGCCGCGAATTTCAGCGCCACACGCTTCAGACAACGGAACGACTTCAATATCTGCAATAGCCGTCGCCATATCTCTCACTTTCCCGTAACAATACTTTGAACACGAACTATATGCATACCCCCTGCGCCATGCAATTCAGAGAACAACATTGAACGTTTCGGCTTCTGACCCCAATATCGAAACCCGCTTGGGACGCGCGGCCGTCTTCGGGACTGGGTTTTTCAGCCTAAGCCAAATCCCGATGATGACCTTGATCGTCCCGCTATGGGCACTCGACATCGGTGCAAGTGCATTTTGGATCGGCATAGCGATCGCTGCGCGGGCTGTGCTCGCGATGTTCTTTTCGATCCAGACCGGCGCGATCATGGACCGCCTCGGAACGCGCCGTGTCACCCTCGCGCTGGGGAGCCTCGGAACAATACTTGTTCTGATATACCCGCTGGTACCATCAGTCACAGGGATGATAGCGCTTCAAATCATTGTCGGTTTTCTTCATCTGACATGTTGGATAGGTGCACAGGCACTTGTGGGACGTATGACCCGGGGCGAGCCATCGCTTATGGGGCGATTTACCTTTCTGACGACACTCGGAAATTTTCTCGGCCCATTTATGGCAGGGCTCGCATTCCATCATCTGGGTGCATGGGGCGCCTTTGGCATGGTATCCGTCTGGTCGCTCTCTTTCGTTGCAATCACATTCGCCGTACCACGGAATATGGACGCGGGTTCCGCTTCAAAAATCACGCTGTTAGATATACTGCCCCAATGGACACACTACGCGGCAGGGTTTGGCCTTTTGCGGGTTCCAATCGTCGCGTACGTGATCGTTGTTTCAGCTGTCCTAGCCGGCACCTACGCCATGCGGCACACATTCTTTGCTGTCTACATGGAGAGTATTAATTTTACCCGGGACGAAATCGGTCTGATTGTCGGGTGCATCGCACTCGCCGGCAGTATCGCGGGACTTTCCGTCGGCTATATGTCGCGATGGACCGCGCCGCATTGGCTGGTTCTGATTGGTACTGCGCTCGCCACCGCAACCTTCAGCGTGGCCCCGCTATTCAACGGATTTTGGTCTCTCCTGTCGGTCGCCTGCGCCACGGGTGTTTGCTCCGGCACCGCATTCCCTATGATCCTATCCGTCCTAACGCGGGGTGCCGGAACGGAACAACAAGGATTAAGCGTGGGCCTGCGGGCAACGATGAACCGGACGGCTTCGCTCATGGTTCCCATCGCCATGGGCGCTATCGTAGGGGCAACTTCCCTTTCCACCGGGTTCTTCATCACTGGTGGCGCCATTATTACCGTGACGGCAATAATGGCTGGTGTATTGCTCCGGATTTTAAAGAAAGAAAGAACCACAAGGGAGAAAACCATATGAATACATATAAAGACGTCTCCATAGACAAACTTTTCCGCATGGACGGAGAAGTCGCGCTAATAACCGGAGGCGGCGACGGGTTTGGGCGTATTGCCTCTATGACCTACGCCAATGCGGGAGCGTCGGTCGCAGTGACCGATATAGATAAAGCGAAAGCGGATGCCGTAGTTGCCGAAATCACCACAGGAGGTGGTCACGCGGTGGCGCTGGAACTCGACGTCGCCAACCGCACAGCCATAAAAACAACTATTGACGATGCGGTTGAAACGCTTGGTGGGCTGCACGTTATAGTCAACAACGCCGGCATTACGAGACGCGGCCCTACACTGGATATGACGGACGATGACTGGGATTCAGTCATCGAAGTGGATCAGACCGCAGTAGTCATGGGTAGCAAAGTAGCCGCATCACATATGATCAAACACGGCGACGGCCGGATCATCAATCTCGCCTCGATTGTCGGTTTGGTTGGAAACCGACATTTCGCCCATATCGGTTATCAGGCTGCCAAAGGAGCTATCGTGAACATAACACGGGGTCTCGCCGTGGAATGGGCCGATCAGGGAGTGCGTGTAAACGCAATTGCTCCGACGTTCTTCCGCACGAACTTTGGCGCCGCAAGGATGCAGTCGGATCCAGATCTAGTAGCCGCGATCGAGGCGGACACGCCTATGGGCCGCTTCGGCGAACCCTGGGAGCTTGCCGGCGGGCTACTCTATCTGGCTACTAAAGCCTCTTCAATGGTTACTGGTGTAACCCTTCCAATAGATGGGGGTTGGACAGCCGTATGACTTCTATTTTGTGGGGCGTTATTTAAATAATTGGACAATCAGTTTGTGGGTCCAGTAGCCCGGCGTTCACAAATAATATGTCCTAAATTTGATCAATTTCTGCTTGTATTCCATACGATATAATACTCTGGATTACTTGGAAGACATTACGAGGGCCAATAGGTTAGCCGCATAATCCGAAGCCTGCTGTACTTCCATGAGACGGGCGTTTGCGAGGTAAGTCTTGCAGGTCTCTAACGAAGTCCGGTTACGTGACCTAATGATGTTTATAGCCTCGTCCGACCGGTCGTAGAGTTCTCCCGCCGGAACAACCAGACTGACAAAACCAGCCGATAACCCGGTCTGGGCATCTATTTCATCCGTCGAATAAACCATCCACGCGACCGATTTAGGCATCGACCGGTCGATATGGGCAGAAATTGCCGCCGTCGGCGGTAGATTATTTTTCATTTCGGGTAACGAGAACCGCGCATCATCAGCCGCTACGGTCACATCACAAACAGCCGCAGCAGCACATCCGAATCCTGCCGCCCTACCCTGTACGGTCGCAACCACCGGTATCTCTGCACCGCGGACGGCATCATAAAAGCCGAGTATTGGTGCGGTCAGCGCTTCGCGCATCTCTACAGCATTTTTCGGGGCTTTCTCCGGGGCACCGTCTGGATCACGGCCGAGGCAGAAATCGTCTCCAACACTGGTCAGTGAGATAGCTTTGATGTCTGGATCGCACCCTGCATCTATGATCAATGCTGACAAATAATCCAGCATTTCCAGCGTTAGCATATTTCCCTTCTCGGGCCGGTCGATCGTCAGACGCGCGATTTCGTCATCATGTTCCAGCTTCAGTGCGTCTTCCATGTCAATCTCCCTTATCATCTTTCGGCGTATAGTCTCTTACTGCGCCGGACCGGAGCAACTGTGCGATCTCCGCCTTGTTTGCTCCAAGTACGTTTTCAAGAATATAAATTGTCTGCGCACCGAGCTTGGGCGGATATTGGTGTTCAAATTTAGCTGCGCCCGACATTTTCACCGGATTCCCAGCAACTCTGATTTCATCACCATCATCGTTTTTAAGTGGCAGCACCATGTCACGTTCGACAATTTGAGGGTTGGACAAGGCCTTTTCTAGGCTGTTTATTTCCCCTACCGGTATACCGGCATCAAGAAGAAGCGGCACCCAGTGATCAGCTTCGCGCATCATGAACGCGCCTTCCAGGATTGGCCAAAGCTCGCGGCGGTTTTCGTAACGATCTTCGTTCAGGACAAACCGGGGATCGTCTTTCAGATCGCCAATCCCCAGCACGTCGCATAGGCCTTGCCACATACGTTCCGTATTTGCGGTGATGACCAGAGACGTTGCGTTGGCGCAATTGAAGCCGCGATAGGTGGGAATCGAGTCATGCCCCCAGCCCTGGCGGCCCGGATTTTTACCAGAATGAAGATAATACGCCGCCTGATAGCAGAGCATAGAGACCTGACAGTCTAACATCGAAATATCGATGTATTGCCCCTGCCCGGTCGAACGCCGTTCCTGTAATGCAGCCAGCGCACCTATTACGGCGTACATCCCGGCACTGAGGTCGCCGAGCGGAATACCAGATCGCACAGCCGAACGGCCAGGCTCTCCCGTCATACCCATTCCACCTGATATCGCTTGCACGATCATGTCATAGGCTGGCCTGTCCCGATCCTCTCCCGTCTGACCAAAGCCGCTGATGGATGCCCAGATCAAACCCGGGTTGCGCTTCGCGAGACCGCCATAGGTTAGGCCGAGTCGGTCAAGAACCCCTGGTCGAAAATTTTCCACAAGAATGTCGCATTTATCTGCAAGCCGCCTAACGAGATCCAGACCGTCTTCATTCTTCATATCGACGACGATGCTCTTCTTATTGCGGTTGATAGACAGATAATAAGAGCTGTCTTCACCTACAAAATTTGGTGGCAGAACACGCGACCAGTCTCCAGACGGCGCCTCCAGCTTGATCACCTCGGCGCCAAGGTCCGCAAAGATCATGGTTGCATACGGGCCGGCTAGAAACTGGGTCAGATCAAGGATCCGAAGGCCAGAGAGCGGGCCAGAAGCACCCGCTTCGTTATCATTCATAGTGATATGCCTTCAGGTAACACCATTCTCCTACAAACAAATTTTGGATCGGCGAAACAAAGTGAATAGAAACGTCTCCGCTAATCAAAGGATAAAACTCACGGCACCGAGTGCACCTAATTCCTCGGCATCAAGGATCGCGCGCCTCTCAGCGATCTTGAAGCTGTCACCGCTTCGCACCAACCGATGAATATAACGACCAACGTAAACTCCGCCTTTGCCACCCCGCCGGAACCGATGGACCGAAAAATTTGACGTCGCCTTTACTTCCCGTTCAGAGCTGTCAAGAATGCGTACATTTGTGATCAGCCGGCGCGTGCGTGATGGTGGATATTCCGCGTGCGCGTCAGGGCTCTTCAGTCGTTTTACACGACTGCGTATTCTGTGGATGTCATCCGCGATTATAAACAAGGTATCATTTGGATCGGAATCCGGCGATTCATTCGGCGGCACCAAATAAACCGCATCGTCGGCCATCAGGTCCAGCCACGCGTCAAGTTTCCATTCATCCAAGACAGCCGCCTCGTAATAAAGGAAACCTTCTACCGCGACGCGGTCAGCGTTGTCTGAAAATTGTTTCACCAAATTTTTATTCCGCCGCGGCTGCCGTCTCGCCCGTCATTAGCTCGTTCCAGCGTCGCCAAAATGTCCTCAGGTGCAGTTCGTCGGAATTTAACTGTTCGCCCTCCTTAGCGATACCACGGGTCATAACAGACCAAGGAACTTCGTTCACGGTCTCGGCAATACCCCGCTGAACCTGCATCAGCGCTTCGACGTCGTCGGGTGTAGCGAAACCGCCGGGGCCATAAAAGGTAAGGAACGCATCTAGGCGAACCCTCCGCATCTCGCGGCTTTCGTCGACGGGGCCAAGCGCCCAAGCTGTCACTTCCATCCGGTCCACTTCCGCCGGCCAAAACGTTCTTACGGTTACCGAAGATCCGTCGTTAATCATCAGATTAGGGAAGACAAATAAATTACGATTGGTATTGGCGACACGTTCGGCTCTTTTTTCACCCAACCGATCAACCAATTCCGTTTTCGCAGCCTCAACGATTGGCTTTGCCTCTTCACCGTAAATCGAAATCCAGGCGGCGACAGGACGGCCCCGAAAATTCAAGTTATCTATCACGGCATGACCGTTGCCGAGATTCTTCCCGATCCCACGTTTAGGCAATACAAGACCTTCGCCTTTTGGAACTTTTATATTGACCCCGGCATCCCTCATGTACTCTAGCCATGTGGAATGCGTCGAATGTAGGTGGTAGTCGTCGAATGAATTTTCGACGAGAAGCTTCCAGTTCGCTTCTACGTCGTACTCCTGAACTCCGGTAATGATTTCCATCGTAGCGGTCGGGGATTGATCAACGACAAGGTCAATATACTCCTTAGCTCCTTCCAGATAGGTCTCTAAATCCGGAATATTACGATCGAAGCAGGCAAACCAGAAACCGCGATACTGTTCAAATCGCGGCACCTCCATCAAACCCAACTCCGACCGGTCGAAACTATCGGGATAGGCATCATCGCCCGGGACCGCAACTAGTGCGCCGTCGTTGTTGTAGGACCACCCGTGATAAAAACAATAAAACCGTTTGGTATTTCCGGAACGTTCCCGACATACCTTTGCGCCGCGGTGGCGACAGGTATTCAGGAATAGACGCATCTCGCTTTGGCTGTCGCGCGTCATGATGACCGGCCGGCCAGCAACATTCCTCGTGATGAAATCGCCGGGCATTGCTACTTCGGAGTCGTGACCTGCGTAGATCCAGCAGGTGTCGAATACACGACATTTTTCAAGTTGCAAAATTTTTGGGTCTACCAAAGTTTCCCGGTTAAGGCGAAAATCATCCTGCGCAGGATTATCGATTATATAGGGCTCCAAATGCATAAGCAGATAATGTCCAAAAGTCCTATTGGTTTTACCAGCGGCGAACAACAACTAACGCGTCCAGAGAAATATAAATAAACTTAAACTTCAGGTCTTGTATCCCTGTCACGCTGCATAACTGGATTGCAGCCGCTGGGACTAGTTTACTCTGCCGCTTCGCGCTTGGGCAACTTCCAGTTCGGGCGGATAAAATGGCAGGTGTAGCCGCTGGGAATACGTTCTAAGTAATCTTGGTGCTCGGGTTCTGCTTCCCAGAATTCCCCGACCGCCTCTACCTCTGTAACCACCTTGCTCGGCCATAAGCCCGAGGCATTTACATCGGCAATTGTTTGGACTGCGACCTGCTTTTGAACATCGTCAACATAGTAAATCGCGGAGCGGTAGCTCGGGCCCAAATCATTACCTTGCCGATTGGACGTCGTCGGGTCGTGGATTTGAAAAAAAAATTCCAGCAGATCTCTATACGTAATTATGCCCGGATCAAAGAAAACCTCAATTCCCTCCGCATGCATGCCGTGATTGCTATATGTCGCATTGGATACCTCACCACCGGTATATCCCACGCGGGTCTTTTTCACGCCGGGCAGTTTGCGGATCAGGTCCTGCATACCCCAGAAGCAGCCTCCTGCCAGAACAGCACGTTCGGTAGTCATCGTATTTTCTCCTGCGACAAATTCAATGGGTAAGATATCGAGAGGGTATATTCAAAGAAACCATTTGTTCACTGGCCAACAGCTGGAAACGGTCTAACGTTCTTTCCGGCCGTCTTTAGATATGGACCGGCTTTTTTCACTTAGACTGGCACAATCGCTGTCGTTTCAATTTCGACCTTGGCTTCATCTTCCATGAGCGCAGCCACCTGAACCGCGGCCATAGCCGGAAAATTCATTCCTATTACATCACGATAGACCTGACCAACTTCCGTCAGCTGCGTTAGATATTCCTTCTTGTCGGTAAAATACATCGTCATACGGCAAATGTCGTCAGGACCTGCGCCGCCTTCCTTCAGCACGGAGACAGTATTTACGAGTGCCTGTCGGAATTGGGTGACGAAGTTGTCCGATTCAAACTTCTCCTCGGCGTTCCACCCCACCATCCCAGCGACAAAAACAAAGCGTCCTTCTGCTAAAATGCCGTTCGAATAGCCTTTCGGGCGTTTCCAACCCGGGGGATTTAGGTACCGCATGATATGTCTTATCCTAAGAAGGTCGCTTGCGAGTTATCTTTTAATGTTTTAAGCTTAAAATATTGTCAGATCAACGCTTCGTTAAAGGTAAATGATCATCGACACCTCCCAAGAACAGGCGCCGGAAGGCCAGATCACAGGCAAGCCATTATACGGGCAGCACGCGCTGGTGACGGGTGGTACGCGCGGTATTGGAGCTGCAATTGCCCGCAAACTGGGCGATCTCGGCGCCGATTTAACTCTTGTCGGCAGGGATCTTGTCGCCTTGAACGAAAGAGCCGGCGAAATCGCCGATGCGTCAGGTGTTAGGGTTCATGTTGACAAAGCGGACGTGGCGGACGCCAAACAAATTCAATCGGCTTTCGCCACCGCTGTCGCGGCCAACGGGACAGTGTCCATCCTTATCAATAATGCTGGATCAGGAAAAAGCGCGCCGTTGCACAAGATGGACCAAGACCTTTGGGATTTAATGATCGGGGTCAACTTGACCGGCACGTATCTCTGTACCCACGCAGCGCTGAGCGCGATGTTGGAGGTGGGGTATGGGCGTATTATCAACGTCGCATCCACTGCCGGGTTGACCGGTTACGGCTACGTATCAGCCTACTGCGCTGCCAAACACGGTGTCATCGGGTTGACGCGCTCGCTCGCACTAGAAATTTCGACGAAAGGCATCACGGTTAATGCTGTTTGTCCGGGTTATACAGAAACGGATCTTACGCGGGACACCATAGACAATATCGTCGAAAAAACCGGCCGCTCAGAAGAGGAAGCACGTGCGGAACTAGCTTCGTCAAACCCCCAGGGCCGCCTCGTTCAGCCATGGGAAGTCGCTGAGACGGTAGCGTGGCTCGCTCTTCCGTCTTCTACATCGATTACCGGTCAATCGATCTCAATCTCCGGCGGCGAGGTCACGTAGATGGCAAATCACCCAACCAATGAGCGACAGGATTACGAATCTCGCGTCCAGACACAGGACGGTATGGAACTTCGCGTTTGGTTGCGGCTGTTGACCTGCAACAATCTGCTCGACACCGAGGTCCGCACCCGGTTGAAGCAGACAGCAGACACCACCCTGCCACGCTTCGATATTCTTGCTCAGCTAGAACGTCACGAAGGGCCAATGTCGATGGGCGAACTGTCAAAACGGTTAATGGTGTCGAACGGCAATGTCACAGGGCTTGTCGATCGACTGGCGAACGAAGGATTGGTGGACCGCCGCCCGGCTCCCGAAGACCGGCGAGTTCAGATGGTCTCACTGACAGAAAAAGGCGGAGATTCTTTTTCAGAGATGGCAGAAAATCATCGGGTTTGGGTCCGAGACATGATGGCGGATATGTCTGCAGACGAAATTAACATACTCTACGATCTTCTAGCGCGTCTGAAGCAATCAATTCTCTCCGCCGAACAAAAAAGTACCCTGGAGGCAACCGTATGAAAACTATCAGCGGGGCCAATCTGACCCCCGAACATTTCGCTTGGAGCGTCGACGGGAAGGTAGCCACGATCACCATCGACCGTCCGGAACGTAAAAACCCACTGACATTCCAGTCCTACGCCGAATTACGCGATACATTCCGCTCCCTGCAGCATGCACAGGACATCAAAACCGTCGTCATCACAGGTTCTGGTGGGAACTTCTGCTCCGGCGGCGACGTAAATGAAATAATTGGTCCGCTGCTAGACATGAACATGCAAGAACTACTGCGTTTCACGGAAATGACCGGTGACGTCGTAAAGGCTATGCGCACCTGTCCGCAACCAATCATCGCCGCTGTCGAAGGGGTATGTGCCGGCGCAGGCGCCATCCTCGCGATGGGGTCTGATCTTAGGTACGGAACGGCTGACGCAAAG
>JAYYZV010000038.1:0-24609 GCA_036339975.1 Pseudomonadota bacterium
CTGGCTGAACGGTCCAGCGCGGGATCTGATGGAGGATTTGACATCCCCCCCGACCGTGGCGGCTCGTGGCTTGTTCGACGCTGCTGCTGTTACAGCGCTCAAAGCGGACTTTCGGTCCAACAGGGTTGATGCCGCGTTCACCCTGTTCCCCATGATGGCGATAGAGTTATGGTGTCGGGCCCTTGACAACACGGTTGCTGCTCCGAATGAGTAAAAAAATGATTCCCGACATAGCCGGAAACTTATGGGAGATTAGGCCGCTCCGCCTAAAAATGCGTTCCGTTATCCGATTCCAAGCAATACGTTTCACTATTGCTGGTTCTGCGGCGGCGTGGTCCAAACCGACAAATCAGTTCTCAAATACCTGTAGGAAGTGCTGTCGATTAATGTCCGTAGTTGCGCCTGACTAACTGGACGGCATAGATTGGGGGCAGTTGAAAAGGGATTGGTTATCTATATGAAACAGGTCGTACAAAGTGCTCGTTCGGGCAAGCTGGCCCTGAAAGAGGTGCCCGAGGCGCGGGTACTCGCTGGCCACCTTCTGGTTCGAACGAAGGCTTCTCTGATTTCTGCGGGAACTGAGCGGATGGCTGTCCAGTTTGCCAAAAAATCACTGGCGGCAAAAGCCAAGGCGCGGCCTGATCTTGTGAAGAAAGTGCTGGGCAAGGCGAAGCGCGACGGCATCGGGGCTACCATGCGTGCTGTAATGGCACGCCTGGACGAGCCTTTGCCGCTTGGTTACTCGGCAGTCAGTGTGGTGGTGGAGGTCGGCGCCGGTCTGGAAGGTAAGTTTCGGGTTGGCCAGCGGGTTGCCATCGCGGGCGCGGGTCTTGCCAATCATGCTGAGTTGAACACGGTGCCGGAGAATCTCTGTGCGCCGGTACCGGACGACGTAAACGACGAAGAAGCTTGTTTTGGCACTTTAGGCGCAATAGCTATGAATGGCGTTCGCCTTCTCGAACCGCAGCTAGGCGATGTTATTGGGGTTATTGGGGTTGGATTGGTTGGTCAGCTTGCAACCCAGTTCGCCGACCTTGCTGGCTGCCGTGTCGTGGCGCTGGACTATAATCCCGAACGGTTGAAGCTCGCTGAATACGGCGGTGCTGAACTCACCTGGAACCTAAGCGATGGTGATCCGATCGCTGAGATAATGAATCTGTCCGGTGGTCGTGGCTGTGACGGTGTTGTCATCACAGCGGCAACTGAAAGCAGCGAACCGTTTGATACCGCTGCGGCGATTGCTCGGGACAGGGGTATCATTAGTCTTGTTGGCCTTACGGGCACTGAGTTCGACTACCGTAACTTTATGAAGAAGGAGCTATCAGTCGTGGTGTCACGCTCCTACGGGCCGGGGCGTTATGATCCAGATTATGAAAACCGCCATATCAAATTCCCGGTCGGTTTCGTCCGTTGGACCGAAACCCGTAATCTCGAAGAATCCGTGCGCCTTATGTCGCGGAGGCGAGAGCACCGGCTCCAGGTTGAACAATTAATCACTCACAAGTTTCCGTTTGCGGAGGTAGAAGCCGCATACGAAATGGTGGCTAATAACACTGAACCTCACCTCGGCGTAGTTCTGGATTATGGTAACAAGGTGGAGGAAAAACCCCCGAAGCTGCGCCCGCCAGTGTCTGTGTCGCGCGGTGAGGTCGCGTCGGGGAAATGCGTTCTTGGCGTGATAGGCGCCGGTAATTTTGCACGCACCGTCCTATTACCATGTTTAAAGAAGATTGACGGCGTTGAGCTCCATACGCTGGTGACCGGGCGTGGAATTTCCGCCGATCATACAGGCGAGATGTTCGGATTTTCTCACTCCGATACCCAGGATAATGCGGTATTTGAAAACGCTGATATCAATGCGGTGCTAATTGCCACCCCCCATTCAAGCCACGCGGCCCTAGCGACCCGCGCGCTAGAAACAGGCAAGAACGTACTGGTAGAAAAACCTTTGGCGCTTAATCGAGAGCAGCTGAATAACGTGATCCGTGCACGCCAGACCTCCGATGCGTTTTTGTCAGTTGGCTTTAATCGACGATTTGCGCCAATGGCGGTGCAGGCACGAGATCGGCTGGCACAGTTAGCCGGCGCCAAATACGCCCTGCTTCGTGTTAATGCTGGCCAACTTCCTGAAAATTCTTGGCAGAACGCAATTGAGGAGGGTAACGGACGAATACTGGGTGAGGTCTGCCACTTCGTTGATCTGGCGCGTTTTCTCGTGGGGGAAGACATTAAGACCGTTCAGGCTGCCGCCGCGTCGGTTTCCCAAGGCGTCTGTGATGATCTCACGGTTACGCTTAACTTTGCTGATGGCAGCCTAGCGACCATAGCTTATACTGCGCTGGGCGATCCCTCCTATTCTAAGGAAATGGTTGAAGTCTTTTCCGGTGGAACGGTGCTTTATATTAATGACTTCCGCGATATGACCGTCACTGCAGATGGTAAGAAACACAAGAAGAGCCGTCCAATGGAACAAGATAAGGGCCACGCTGCCGAGCTAGAGGCGTTTGTAAGGGCAGTTGCGGACAGAGGTCCGGCGCCAGCGAACGAAGCCGAGGTGGTCGAATCGAGTTTCGCCACCATCGCAGTTCTAGAGTCACTGCAACGGGGCGGCCCGGTAGATCTCTGATGGTTTTTCGGCAGGGTGTATAGCGTGTCGCTCGGACTTTTCTGGCGCACGGCCCGTTATCTGACAGCGGAACAATGGATTTATCGGCTGATATGCCGTGCCCGTTTTCTAAGAATGCGGCGTTTGCCGCAATTGAGCCATTGGTGGATTAAGCGGTCCGCGTCTCGGCTTCCGCTCCCTGATATTTCGACTCCGAAAGCCGTTTCTATCGGCGAAATTGTCCTGCAACTTCAGACCGTTGCGCATGGAGAGGCATTTATTAACGCCCGGAATGGTAAATTTTCCTTACTAAATCGAGATTATGATTTTGGCGGTATTGAGGGAATTTCATGGCGAGGCGAATTCCATGAAGGCAATAATCCGCTCCGACGTATGAACCTTGCCTATATGGGATATGCCGTACCGCTGTTGGCCGGTGGCGATCCGAAGGATATGGAGGTAGTCCGTAGAATTCTTGCCTCGTTGGTTGTCCAGAATTCTTGGTCCGAGCCCGGTGTGTTTCGCGACGTATGGAACGCTTATACCGCTAGCCACCGGATGATAAACCTGCTGTCAGGGCTCGCGCTATACCGAAAGGCGGGCGGACCTTCAGATCCGGAAGCTGAAGCAGAAGTCCTTGAGCACGCCCGGTTCTGCGCTTCGTTCATTCGTGTGAATCTGGAGCGCGATCTACAGTTCAACCACCTGATGAAAAACTATGTAGCGCTTAGCTCTTACGCGGCAATGTGCGGGTCGGTCCCATCCCCCCTGAATATGCTGAAAGCGGCCGTGCCCAAATCTATTGCTCAGAATGTACTATCCGATGGAGGGCATGTGGAGCGTTGCCCTATGTATCACATGCTATCCCTGCTTGACGTACGGATTTTTGCGGCTAGTGGATTGTTTTCCAAATCCTGGCAGCCGCTAATGGATGAGACTATTGCCCGGATGACGGCGGCGATACCGGCGATGTCTTTAGCGGACGGGGAGATCTCGCTAATGAACGACTCGTGGGCGGGAGAAGCCCCGCGGCCGGACGCGGTCTTGTCCGGCGGCACCCCCGGATGTGCGAAGCTGCCAATTACCGGCTATACGTCGTTGTCCGACGGTGGCGACTCAGTGGTGTTCGATTGTGGTCCTTGTGGGCCGGATGAAAATCCGGGCCATGCTCATGCTGATTTTCTGTCCATCGAAGCTACGGCTAACGGCAAGCGTTTTCTTGTTGATACGGGTGTGCCGACCTATACGGCGTGCGATGCACGTGATCGTGCTCGTTCAGCGGAGGCTCATAACGGTCCGCGTCTCGGCGGCGAAGAGCCGCTCGAATTCTGGAAATCATTTCGCGTCGCACGACGGGGCTATGCTGGCTTGCTGGAGCCTTCCGGCTTTGGCGAGACTGCACCACTTCAGGTTGCAGGGTGGCAGAGTGGTTATTTTCATCTCGGTACAGATGTGCGCCGATTTGTTGGGCTCTGGCCTGGCAGGGCGCTGCTGGTCGCCGATCTGTGGCAAGGCTTCGCCGAAAACGCCGCGGTTCGCTTCCTTATCCCGGGTGTGTGGGACGCGAACGAGAGTGGCGGCTTCGTATCTGGCATGACTACAATATCTGTAGGAGCCCTGATCGGATCAGCCAAAGATCGCCGGGTTACTAGCCATTGGGTCCGGTTCGGGGTAGAGGAAGCGGCGCATCAAATCGATGTTTTTCCCCACCGCTCTGCTGCTGGTGCCCGCTGCGCCGTCGTGTTTTCTTGGGATGAAGACTTCGAGGTGCCAGTTGACGCCACCTTGGCACAACTGTTCGAACAGTTGAAAGAGGCAATTCCTATGGACGAAAACTTGGTCTAAAACCGATTAAATTTGACCGTATCGCACCGGTCTTTCCGCATATATGCCTATCTACGGTTTTAACCGAAGGGGAAAGGGTAGGTGCCATTGAATACGATTCCTCGCCTCTTGAAGTGAAGTAGGATTAACTCGTATGAAGATTGTCGTTTGTGAGTTGGGCTAGGAGGATGAGACAGAGGGCCTGTATGTTTAGGGATTCCGCACCACCGCGAAATGGGTTATTCAATGGTAACGGAGATTGATCGATGGACCTCGACGCCTATTTTGAGGCAGAGCTGGATGAGCACGAGGTGGCCGTGGCCGCGACACGCGCTCTTAAGGCGGACTTCATTCGCCTTGCTACAGTCAGCGAAGCCGCAATCAATACGGGCAATAAGATAGTATTTTTCGGGAATGGGGGTAGTGCTGGGGACGCTCAGCACCTAGCAACCGAACTGGTGTGTCGGTACAAGGTCAATCGCAAAGCACTGCCGGCGATTGCCTTTACGACCGATACATCTCTGCTCACCGCGACGGCTAACGATTTTGGCTATGAAACCGTGTTTTCTCGACAGGTGGAGGCTCTATGCAAGCCGGGAGATGTCGCTATCGGGATATCAACCTCAGGAGAAAGCCCCAACGTGACGCTTGCGCTTGAGACCGCGCGTGATATCGGCGTGGTGCCAGCGGCATTGACTGGAAAAGGGGGTGGAAAGCTGGTTGGCCTGGCGGATCCTATCTTGATCGTGCCGTCAGAGAAAACGGCGCGGATACAGGAAATGCACATTATGCTGGGTCAAATGCTATGCGATATTCTTGAACAACGTTGTGCCTGATATGAGTACTGTGACACCTGCCCAGCTTTCGACGCTCGCATCCGCCAAAGTCGTCTGTATAGGGGATGTGATGCTGGATCGCTTCGTCTACGGCGAGGTCACGCGGGTGTCGCCGGAAGCACCTATACCGGTTTGCCGGATTCGGAACGAGACTGCGATGCTTGGCGGCGCCGGTAATGTCGTCCGAAATCTGGTGGCGCTGGGGGCTTCGGTTGATTTTATCGGCGTTGTTGGCGAAGACGATATTGCGCGGGACGTCGACTTATTGCTCCGTGATTTGAACGGTGTGTCGCACTTTTTGACCGCTGAAGCCAGCCGGCCTACTACAAGTAAAATCCGCTATTTGGCTGGCGGACAGCAATTGTTGCGTGCTGATAGGGAAATCAGTATGCCGGTCTCCGACGCGATTGCCGACGCGTTGGCATCAAAGGTTGAAATTGCGTTACAGGGGGCTGCACTACTCATCGTATCCGATTACGGCAAGGGAACAGTGACCGATCATCTTGCCGCTCGTGTGATCGACATTGCAAAAAAGGCGGACAAGCCCGTGATCGTTGATCCAAAGTCGCGTGATTTCGGGCGATATGCGGGTGCAACGCTGATCACCCCCAATCTCAAAGAAATGGCGGAGGCTGCGGACGAGGAGTTGGCGACGGAAGACCGTATCGTCAATGTTGCTCGTGATCTGTTGTCCGGGGCTGGAATAGGTACCATGCTGGTCACACGCGGGGCTCAGGGGATGTCTCTGATTTCAGCGGACATTGCCGATTATTTTCCTTCTCGTGCGCGTGAAGTGTTTGATGTCTCGGGTGCGGGGGATACTGTTATCGCGACGCTATCCGCCGGAATAGCCGCCGGGTTGTCGGTGGTTGATGCAGCGGGTCTCGCCAACGTAGCGGCCGGAGTCGTGGTTGGAAAAACCGGCACCGCCGTTGCCTATGCGGAAGATATTCGATCGGAGCTTGATTTGACTAACGCGGCCCATGGTCTGCGTCGCCCAGCAACGTTGGATGCTGCGTTGGACCGCATACGCACGTGGAAAGGCAGGGGCGAGACTATCGGTTTCACAAATGGATGTTTTGACCTTCTCCATCCCGGCCATGTATCCCTTCTCTCCCAGGCGCGTGCTACCTGCGACAGACTTGTGGTCGGTCTAAACGCTGACTCGTCCGTTAAACGGTTGAAAGGCGAAAGCCGTCCCACCCAGAATGAAGATGCCCGAGCCGCAGTGCTGTCGTCTCTGGAGACCGTCGATCTAGTGATCCTCTTCGAGGAAGATACGCCCGAACGCCTATTGCACAAAATCAAACCCCACGTACTGGTAAAGGGTGCGGATTATACAATAGAAACCGTGGTCGGCGCCGATTTCGTGAAGAGCTATGGCGGGCAAGTTGTTCTGGTGGAGATCGTTCCCGGGTTCAGTACCACGGCAACCATCGCCCGGTTGAACGCCTCCTGACGCCGCGGTTAGGACTATTGCCTAACACCTTTTTCGTGCGGTCGGCGGGCTTTCTATAGGTTTTTTACCCCGCACTAATGTTGGATAGTATTTGGTCGGCCAAAACGTTACGGTCTTGGCCCTAGTTTTGCTTTAATGGGCCTGTTAACGCCATTGGCCTCATCCTGCTTGATAAAAGCTATATTTGCAAAAACGGTTGGCCCGAAAGACCTCTCCAAAATTTTAATCGTTGCGCAATAACGCTTTTTCAACCGATTTGGCGTAACCGGCGACTTGCTTCGATTGCAAAGCGGATAAGTTGCTGACGCTTGGGGATGGCGTTAAGTTTTGTTGGAAAGCATTCGCGGCGTATAGCCGCATCATAGGGGTCGGCGACAATTAGACCGCGATCGTCGGGCATAATCTCGATCGGGAACCCGGTAGGTACCGCAAAATAGAACCGCTCGGAAAAAGCCAAGTATTCTTGCCATTTGCGATCGGCACGATAGTCCGATACAGAACTTTTGACTTCGACTATAACGAAATCTCCGTTCCGGTCTATCGCCATCACATCGACCCGTCGTCCGCTGGACAGCTTGAATTCGGTGAGCGTCCCAAAACCCAAATTTTGCAACATGCGGCACACGCCGCGGGTTATAAGCTGGGTTGTTTTTGGTGCATCCAGGTAGGTTATCGTAGAACTCATTGCGAACATAACATAAACGAAGATAGAATATCTGCGAAGTGGGCATTTGCCGAGAACTAGTTCTAGGAAGCCAAATTACAGAGGATAAACAGGCCTCGCCCAATAGCTGTTGCTAGTATTTGGCTTGATAAGCGGCAGAATGCCGGTGTTCCGACACGCAAGAACCACAGGAAGAGGTTTAACAAACTTAGGTTGGGACCCTCTCCTTAATTTCGCTTAACATTTTTTATGGAGAAAATACGAGATGAATCTGACTATGGACAAAATGAACACTGGTATGGCCTGCCTACCACCCTAGAACACCTAGTGGTTAGTCTGGCCATTGCTTAACTATTGCTGGCGCGATTATGTTGAGAACGTTTCGCTTAGGCCGCTTGGCATTTTTACGCTGCCGCGGTCTATGCGGCCGCCAGTGCAATCGGGCTATAAGTCAAAGTGGTGGTTCTGGCGGCAGCAGCAAGCGCTAAACAGCAAAGTAGTGTCAGTACTATGCCTTTCCATACAAAATCCTTTTAAATGATCGATAATAAGAAACGTTTTGCGCGTGCTATGGAACTTGTGTCTGTTGGTAAAACGGACGAAGCGGCTGGTATCTATCGCGGTATACTCGCTGAAGCGCCGAGGAATCTGGCGGCCGCCAAGGCACTTTTTGATCTCGTGGCGGCGGGTGCTGCCGAAGGCGATCTCTCAAAAACCCGAAAAATCGTCACCGATATTGAGACTGAGAGCACCTATAGCGTTGCTAAAATGGCGCAGACACAAGGGAATTTCGAAATTGCCATCCGTTGTTATAAAAAGATTATAAATCTTGAGCCCGAACACGGTGATGCCGTTTGGGGGCTTGCGGAGGCCAGCTACGGAAATAAGGATCTAGTTGAAGCATTACGTTGGTACCGGCGGTATGCTGAAATTTACCCCAAAGATCCAGAGGCCGAGCACATGGTGGCGGCGCTTTGCGATGGGCCCAAACCATCGCGTGCCAGTGACGAATATGTCCGCGAAACTTTCAATCACTTCGCGGAAGATTTCGACCGCCAGCTTCTCGAGGACTTGGAATACATGGCGCCCAAGCATATCCATGGTCTATTTAAGCGCATTTCGGCGGCAAACACGGTGGGTCTGGACATTCTTGATGCAGGGTGCGGTACTGGCTTGTCGGGTGTTAGATTCAAGCGCTACGCTGGCCGGCTGACCGGTGTTGATCTGTCGTCAGAGATGCTGAAACGGGCCAGAGATCGAGATATCTACGATGAGTTGCTTGAGTCAGAAGTTGCTGCCTGCATG
Source organism: Pseudomonadota bacterium (assembly GCA_036339975.1). Lineage (GTDB taxonomy): Bacteria > Pseudomonadota > Alphaproteobacteria > MPNO01 > UBA830 > UBA830. The sequence goes on from JAYYZV010000038.1 coordinate 8,694, forward strand.
CTAGATCGCCCTGATACCTTCGACCTTATAATCGCGGTAGATGTCTTCTGTTACATCGGAGACTTGGCCGAAACCCTTCACGCTGCACGGATTGCTCTGAAGCCGGCCGGACTTCTTCTGTTTTCCGTCGAAGCGCAGTCTAAGAGGGGATATTCGCTTACTCAATCCGGGCGTTATGCCCACAAACCGGCATATATTCGGCGGATAGCAAAATCTGCGGGTTTCCACGAAATGCAGTCGTTCCGGGAAACACTCCGGATGGAGTATGGGTCTCCTGTGCCAGGCTACCTCACCGCACTACAAAAACTAGGCTGACGAAGGTTGCTGCTTAAATTCCGGTTAGAATTTTCCCATTGGAATGCCTTTAATTTCAATGGCTGCTTTTTTATTAGTAAACCGCTATTCGCCCTCCGCCGTTATAGGCGCTGCTGCGGGATTCCACTGACCCCGACGCATACGGCTAACAATACGATGTTGGAACAAACCGGCTTTGAAAAAAGGCTCGTTGTTGGCGAATTCATCTGCGGCGGCGCGGTTTGGTACGTTGATAACTAGCAGGCTGCCTGTTCGGGCAGCCGAATCGTCCGCAAGGGTTGCGCCACCCAGAACTACAATATCTTTATGTTCGGCGAGATAGGAGAAATGGGCGGGCTTAACCTCAGCGCGGATGCGGTCGCCGTTGTCGCCGTCGATCCCGTGTATCATGTAAAGCATGCGGTTGAAATCTCCATAAAAAACCTCCGCAGCGTCGGGCGCTACAACGCCAATTCTAACAGATTCAACCGCGAAATAAGGTGTTAACGTCGCAAATAAATTCACAATCGATATTTCTGTACCTCGTTGTGGACTGCGGCTGATCCCCCGCAGGCTGTGTGTCGGCGGTTGTTGAAAGCGTGGATGAATTACTCTGCAGCCCGGAGTCAAAGGCGGCCATACTATCAAGCGGGTACTTGGACGGTTAGGTTGGAATGGGAGCTGTGGTTTGACCCCGGGATCGACATTGGAGGGTTAGTGTTCTAACTAATCGCCGTGCAGGCAGCATCATTAATACCGGCAACCTACGGATCAAAATTTCATGAATGCGAACGAAAAAGATAACAACCATGCGCCTGAAAAAGACACGCCCAAGGGGCTGCCGCAGAGCCACACTCTTTCGGATCACGAGTACGGGGATGTGTTTTTCCATGAGCACGGTCCCGACGCTGATCACGATCATGATGACGAATTTTTCAACGGCCCAATTGAAGAAAACCCTCTGTGGGTTGCTGATAACGTGCGACTTAACAGTGTAGGTATCGATGTTGGTTCATCTGGCACGCAGGTGATTTTTTCGCGCATCCACCTACGTAGGCTGGCTGAAGATATGACTAGTCGCTACTTCGTCGTCAAACGCGAAACTCTGTTCCAGTCACCTGTGATGCTGACGCCCTATGAAAGTGAAACCCGCATTTCCGACACCGAGCTTGGCAGGATTCTAGACGACGCCTATAACGCTGCCGGTCTGAGCCCTGACGACATAGATGCCGGCGCCGTTATCCTCACGGGTGAGGCGCTTCGCCGCGAAAATTCTCAGGCTATAGCCGCTACGGTTTCCGATAAAGGCGGTGATTTTGTCTGCGCAACTGCTGGTCACCACATGGAAAGTATGCTGGCAGCCTTCGGCTCCGGTGCAGCTAAGGCGTCGCAGGACGATGATAAACGAATCCTAAACGTCGATATCGGTGGCGGTACCGCCAAGTTCGCAATCGTTGAAGGAGGCCAGGTCAAGGTCACAGCGGCGATCCATGTGGGGGGGCGGTTGCAGGTGGTCGACGAGGACGGCAAATTAGTTCGTCTTGATCCAGCAGGCCGCACTCATGCGCGGCGCGCCGGCTTTGACTGGCAGGTCGGGGATTCCGTTACCTCCGGCCAGCTGGACAAAGTGGCCGCAGGTATGGCCCAGACGATGGTAACATCTCTGGTCGTTCGCCCGATCCCCCAAGACATCGTCGATTTATACCTTACCGAACCCATCGTCGACTGGGGACGGATAGACGGTGTTATGTTCTCCGGCGGCGTGGCCGAATACGTCTATGGTCGCGAAGACCGAGACTTCGGTGATATGGGAAAACGCCTAGGTACTGCTCTGGCAAGATGTCTAAAAGAAGGTGCTTTACCGTGGCCGCTGCTGGCGGCCGGCGAGTGCATTCGGGCGACCGCATTGGGCGCATCGGAATACTCGGTACAGCTATCAGGCAACACAACCTTCGTATCTGACTATGCGAATTTGCTCCCACGGCGCAACCTGCAGGTCATCCAGCCCCCCTATAATTGCCCGGATGAGGTCGTTGCCGAAGAGGTAGCAAAGGCGGTGAGGGTGCATCGGAGGACGTTCGAGGTCGACGACGCTGATAGCGAATTTGCACTGTCGTTCCACTGGAAAGGCACGCCGGCCTATGAGCGCCTCTATGCGTTCGCTCAGGGAATTGAGCAGGGCGTTAATGACATAATTGCTATGGGCCGCCCGATTTTTATCGTGCTCGATAGCGATATTGCCCAGTCGCTGGGACATATCCTCAAGGATGAGTTGGAGGTACCGGTTAGCGTTCTGGTGATAGACGGGGTTGTATTGTGGGACTTTGATTACATTGATCTCGGTAAGATTCGCCTGCCGTCACGCACTGTTCCTGTGACCATTAAGTCGCTGGTGTTTTCCGATGACCCGCGGACTGGCCAGCGACTAGATCACGGGCGTGGTCATTTACAGAATCCACAGTGAAAGACGCGATTATTATCATCACAGGGAACACGATCATCATCCAAATTTGAACGCCGACGGTCATCAACGTATAAAAAGGTTAGCAATCAAAGTATTGATCTAGGCAAATAACCTTGATGATCAATGAGAGACGGTTGAAAGGGCCAGTTTAGAAACATGACAGATGACGGCGGCAAAGATGCGATCGTTTCCGATGCGATGGCGAAGAAATTCGCCTCTGAGAAAGAGACCCCCTACACCAACTGGGTGAAGAACGAAGGGCTCGACATCATCTCCTCCATCTATGTGCGTAATCTCTATACGCTGGAGCTCAAACCCTGGGCACGTCGCGAAGGCCACGGCGTTTTCCTCAATCACGATGCGTCGCGTACATCGAACGATTGCTATGTCTGTGAAATTGATCCTGGCCAGAAACTGGCGCCGCAGCGCATGCTGTTTGAGGAAATGATTATGATCTTGTCGGGCCGTGGCTCGACCAGTGTGTGGAATGATCAGGGCGATCGTATAACTTTCGAATGGGGCCCCGGCGCACTCTTCGCCATCCCGCTCAATTGTTGGCACCAGCATTTTAATGCGTCGGGCCGGGAACCGGCGCGTTTTGTGGCGGTCACTAACCTACCCCCGACGATGAACATTTACGAAGACCCGGAATTCATCTTCAACACGCCCTACGATTTCAAGGGCCGCTTTAACGGTGAGCCCAATTATTTTGCCGCTAAGTCGGAAACCGACGGGTTTAAGCTGGTGACTAACTTCGTGCCTGACGCGGTAAATCTTCCGCTGATCGAGGCCAAGGAACGCGGTGCCGGCGGTGGGCATATACGTTTTAACTTCGCCAAAAGCTCAATGAACGCACATATATCTCAGTTCCCTATAGGAACCTACAAAAAAGGCCACCGCCACGGGCCTGGCGCGCACGTCATCATCCTCTCGGGTGAGGGCTATTCTCTAATGTGGCCCGATGGGGAGGAGCCCAACCACTATCCGTGGGAGGTTGGTACAATGATCGTCCCGCCCAACATGTGGTGGCACCAGCATTTTAACACCGGCACCACGCCGTCGCGCTACCTCGCGTTCAAGTACGAAGGCGTCGCGGTGCGCAACGCTCAGGGTGTGCCTAAGGCGTGGATCTCGGCGCGCATCGGCGGCGACCAAATAGACTATGCCGACGAGAGCCAACACGTCCGGACCCTTTTTCAGGATGCACTCGCCGAAAATAACGTTACGCCTGATATGGATCAATTTTACGACGCAGAAATTCCTGACCTACCGGCAAAACCGGCTCAGGCGGCGGAGTAGTCTTACAAGGAAGAATGGCGCACCCGACAGGATTCGAACCTGTGACCTCTGGCTTCGGAGGCCAGCGCTCTATCCAACTGAGCTACGGGTGCCTCTATGCTGTGGCGGTCAGGCCTAGTAACCACCCAAACCGAGCGGAACATAGCGCGATCGACTGGGTACGGCAATTCCAAGGTTAGCGGTTGGGCGGGGAGCAAGTAGATCGATCCACATGTCGCGCCATTTCCGACGCCTGCCCAGCCCCTGAGGGTAACGGAGCGGTGGGGTCGGAGATCCAGCCTAAAATATCATCCATAACAATCTGCGCCTTCAGGTCGCGGAGCAGCATGTGCCAGCCAGCGGGGTAAACCGCTGATCGATGGCTACGATCTCTCGGCATCGCAAGGATGGCGTCCAAAATCGGACACCGTGGCACCAGCTCGTCATGACCACCATAGAGGGTAAACGTCCTAGTGTTGAGCTGCGCCGCGGCGGCAATTGCGACATCCATAGTGTCTACCAGTCCTTTTAATGTATCGATGCGAGTTCCCTTGATCACCATTGGGTCCGCGTTCAAGCGCCGCAGCATGGGGATATTGTCGGACGCCTGGATGCGAAGGCTTCTGCCGGTTAGCCGCCAGCCAGGCACCAGCCTGAAGGCGATGTCCAACATCAGGCTAGGGATAGTTCCAATATATTTTCGCCCGCGGAGGGCTGGCGCCGCGAGGATTAACCCTTCGACGTGTAAACGTCGGCCCGCGTCCGCGATCATCGCGACGGCGCCGCCCATACTTTCGCCTAGAACAAAAATTGGGGTGTCGGGGTGCAGCGAGCGGATTAGCTGCGAGGTGGTGATGAGATCGTCGACCATCGTTTCATGCCCCGCCCAGATTTTTTTGTGCGGTCCACCGCCAAACCCACGTTGATCGTATGCATAGGTTGCTATACCCCGGGCCGCCCAATACGCCCCCGGCTTGACGAAAGCACCGGAATAGTCGTTGAAGCCGTGTAGAGCTATGATCGCCGCGCGTGGTCTTGCGTCCGGCAGCCAAGCTATATAGGGCAGCTCAGTACCATCTGTTTGAACGATCGTATGCTTGGTTAGTAAAGGGGCCATGAGTGACGGGCCAGCAGGTTGAAAGCGCGCTGTACATGCAACCAGAGATCCGATCAGGAACGCAGCGGTAAGAAAGCTATAAGGCCGTTTTTTCACGGCTGCGGCGGTGAAGGAGATCTCTCAAGCGGGCCGGCCTGGGGGCCGGCGATATCTGGGCGAAGCGGCGCGTCTGGTCGGCCAGTGGTTAGGGAGATGAAGATTTCCTCTAGGTCGGTATCACGGGTCGATAGGTCGGTGATATTCAGACCCGCAGTTTTTACAGCATCCAGAAGTTGGCCTATCTGCACCTGGCTAGGCGGAAACCGGATCAGGATAAGGCGCTTGTCCTTGATTTGTGCGGAGATGCCGGGGCCCGTCAGGCCATCGGGCAACGCGTCGATATCTCTGTCAACCGAGATTTGGGTCTCTTTACGGTCTAGCCGCGCCAGCAGCGCTGCCGTAGAATCTTGGGCGACAATTTCGCCGTGATTGATGATGGCGATCTGTTTACACATCTCCTGTGCTTCCTCCAAGTAATGGGTTGTCAGCAGGATGGTAGTACCCTCTTGGTTCAGCTCCCTCATATATTCCCAAAGCGACTGGCGCAGTTCGACATCGACGCCGGCGGTTGGTTCGTCGAGCACCACCACCGGAGGGGAATGGACCAGTGCCTTGGCGACAAGTAGGCGCCGCCGCATGCCGCCCGACAGCGAGCGGGCATAGACGTCGGCCTTATCCTCCAACCCCAGCGCTTGGAGAATTTCCATGGTTCTCCGCTGGCTTTGCGGAACTCCGTAGAGCCCCGCTTGCAGGTTCATTACTTCTCGCGGGGTAAAGAATGAATCGAGGTTTAATTCCTGCGGCACCACCCCGATGGAACCCCGCGCGCGGCGCATATCTTGCACAATGTCCCAGCCTTGGATGCGGGCAGTACCTGACGTTTTGATCACTAGTCCGGCGAGTATATTTATTAATGTCGACTTACCCGCCCCATTGGGGCCCAGTAGTCCAAAGATAGCGCCCTGCGGTACCGATAGGTCGACCGATTTTATAGCTTCTCTAATCGGGCCGTTCTGGTTTGTGTATGTTTTGCGCAGCCGCGATAGCTTTATGGCAGGGACGTCTGAATGGCAGGTATCGATCATAAAACTCCAGTTGGCTATCGGACGACTGCAATCCTGAGTACCATACAGCCACTTCCGTGGGGCGTCATGTTTGGGTATCATCCGGCTCTGTCTGAAACAACTCCGCTAAGAGGTGATAGGGCCATGCCGCAGACGCTCGCACCCCCCGAAATCGTCAAAGTTGATACGATCAACGTCTCGTGCGACGGCGGTGGTGGAGCCCTAGGCCACCCCAAGGTCTATTTGACCCTGATTGACGGCGAGGCCGAATGTCCCTATTGCGACAAAAAATTCATTCTCAATTCAGGCGCCACGTCTGTCGATAGGCATTAGCCTCATATATCTGGCACCCCGGCCCGGTACAGGGGGCATCGCATTTAATTTTTGGGGATTGGATCCCGAGTTGAAGCCGAGATACCCTTCTTTCGCATGAAAGGAGTTCACTTGGGTGATAGGACCATTACCATTTGACGACCTTCCATCTTGGGGAACTGTTCGATTTTACTTAGCTCCTCGAGGTCGTCACGCACACGATGGAGTACGTCGAGACCAAGATTTTGGTGCGCCATCTCGCGGCCACGAAACCGCATAGTGACTTTTACTTTGTCGCCTTCGTTAAGAAATTTTACCATCGAGCGCATTTTTACGTCGTAATCGTGGATGTCGATGTTTGGGCGCAGCTTTATTTCCTTCACGTCGATGGTTTTCTGTTTCTTCCGGGCTTCATTCTTTTTCTTCTGTTCTTCGTATTTAAATTTCCCGTAATCCATGATCTTACACACCGGAGGGGTGGCATTGTCGGCAACGACGACGAGGTCGAGCCCCAAATTTGCTGCGCGGTCGAGAGCATCGTCGCGGGACACAACCCCAATCTGCTCTCCTTCGGCACCGATTAGTCGGATTTCCGTCTCCTGGATCATTTCATTTATTGGCCGCTCGTCCTTTACCGGCGGCTCCATGCTTGTAGGTCTTGCGATTGATTTTCTCCTCTAGTTGTTCCTGTTTAACGCGTTAGCCGGTCACCCTGACCTTCGCAGTTTTATCTCCTACGCTTTCAGGTCGCCGGCGACCGGCATTCGTCCGCAAGTCTAGCGACGGCCTCGTGCAGCGCAAGAATTTCTTGTTCCTTGCCGCCCAAACGCCGGATCGCTACTTTGCGGTCTTCAATTTCCCGCTGACCAATAACCAGTATCACCGGTCTCTTAGCGTGGCTGTGTTCGCGAACCTTATAATTAATTTTCTCGTTACGGATATCGAGCTCGGCACGGATGCCTGCTACCTTGAGTGCGTCACGAACCTCCCGGGCATAGCTATCTGCGTCCGAGGTAATTGTCGCAACGACCGCTTGTATTGGCGCCATCCACAGAGGGAGATTGCCAGCGTAATGTTCCAGAAGAATGCCGGTAAAACGCTCCAGAGAGCCGAAAAGTGCTCGGTGCAGCATTACGGGGTGATGTTTTTCCCCGTCGCTACCCACATAAAAGGCGCTAAGCCTTTCCGGGAGGTTTAGATCCACCTGCAGCGTGCCGCACTGCCAGTCCCGGCCGATAGCATCGCGAAGTACAAATTCGAGTTTCGGCCCGTAGAATGCCCCTTCGCCAGGGTTAATAGAGTATTCCAGCCCGGTTGCTTCGACGGCCGACTTTAGTGCTGCTTCTGATTTATCCCAAATCTCATCCGAGCCGATTCGCTTTTCAGGTCGGTCCGAGAACTTGATTCGGACGTCATCAAACCCAAAGTCGCTGTATATGTCCAGAATGAGTTTGCAAACAATCCGGCATTCATCGGTAATTTGCTCTTCCGCGCAAAATATATGTGCATCATCCTGGGTAAATGCTCGAACGCGCATCAGACCGTGAAGCGCGCCGGATGGCTCAAAACGATGAACTTTTCCGAACTCAGCCATGCGAAGTGGTAGGTCGCGATAGCTCTTGATCCCCTGATTGTATACCTGCACCCCACCCGGGCAGTTCATTGGTTTGAGGGCAAAAATACGCTCTTCTCTAGCCTCAGTCGTGAACATGTTTTCGCCGAATTTCTCCCAGTGGCCAGACTTTTCCCACAGGCCACGATCCATTAGATCCGGTGTGTTAATCTCGACATAGCCAGCTTCGTTTTGACGCTGGCGCATATAGTCAATTAACGTTTGGAAGAGTGTCCAGCCTTTCGGGTGCCAAAAAACGCTGCCGATGGCTTCCTCCTGAAAATGGAATAGATCCATTTCTCGCCCTAGCCGTCGGTGATCTCGCTTCTCCGCCTCCTCTAGCATGTGTAGATGGGCCTTTAACTCTTTTTCGTCGCGCCAAGCCGTACCGTATATTCGCTGTAGCATCTCGTTACGAGAGTCGCCTCGCCAGTAGGCACCTGCAAGCTTTTGTAGCTTGAATCCCTTACCGACGTGTCCGGTCGACGGCATGTGTGGCCCGCGACAAAGGTCTTTCCAATCACCCTGCCGGTAGACCGAGATTGTTTCTTCGTCAGGAAAACCCTCGATCAGTTCGGCCTTATACTTCTCGCCGATCTCCCTGAAATGTTTTGCCGCCTCGCCTCGGTCCCACTCCTCGCGCACGAAAGCGTCGCCGCGTTTGATAATTTCGCGCATCTTGGCCTCGATCTTTGCTAGATCGTCCGGTGTAAACGCTTCTTCGCGGGCGAAATCGTAATAAAAACCGTTCTCGATCGCTGGGCCAATGGTAACTTGTGTATCAGGATAGAGTTCTTGAACTGCTTCGGCCATAACGTGAGCTGCATCATGGCGGATTAGCTCCAGCGCTTCATCCGACTTGCGGGTGATAATCTCGACATCACTATCGCGGTCGATCTCCTTTGCAAGGTCAAAGACCTCACCATTAAGCTTGATGGCAAGCGCTGCCTTTTCTAGCCCCGGCCCAATGTCCGCTGCCAGCTTGGCGCCGGTTACCGGCCCATCGAACTGTCTCACGCTGCCATCCGGCAACGTAATAGCAACAATGCTCATGATGTTTTTATAAAATCCACGCGTTAACCATAGAGCCGGGCGTTTAACGCAATCTTAACGCTTCGGCAACCTCCCGGACGCTCAGATCGGCGAGATTCTCGCATCTCAGGATGGTCACGTCGTCGCCGCGCGGTGCGGAGATATCGGGGTTGGATGCTTTCGAAAAAAGTACGACACTGGGGCAGCCGCATATTGCCGAAATATGTGTCGGTCCTGTGTCGTTGCCGATAGCTGCGATCGCGTGTCGCGACAGTTCGGCTATATCAGCGAATGAGGTCTCGCCGGCGATTGACCTCGCTACGTTGTTGTCGGCAATTTCTGCCGCAAGTCCTACTTCGTCCTGTCCGCCTATGACGACCGGCAGGATACCCGCGGCTGAAATGGAAGAGGCGAGGTCGCGATAAAGGTCCGCCGGCCAGCGTTTTTCCGGCCGGTGTGCGGCCCCCCCCGGAATAAGAAGCACATATTTATCCGGTAGCGAGAAGCGCACCACGTCTGAAGTCAGCCATGATAGATTGGGAAACGGCGTTTCCAGTATACCCGCCATGGCGAGCTGCTCCGCTTGACGTTCAATGGTATGCATTTTGTTACGATTACTGTTGGCGTGTGGATGGGACGCGCCAAATGCAACCCCCGACCATTGGGGCGAGCTGAATCCCCTCATCAGCTGGAAATACCATGCGGACCGGCTAGATGTCTGCAAATCATAAACACGAGTGAAGCGGCCACCTCGTAGCCGCCGCCTCAACCTTTGTATCGCTATTAGGTCGAGGCGAGATGGGCGTTCGTCTACCCAGACATCGTTGAATAAACTGCAATTTCTGCCCATCTCCGCGAAAGGTGCGGTAGTCAGCAACACGATCTCGTCCTCTGCATGTGTTTCACGGATCGCGGCGAACGGGCCAGTGGCAAGGATGAAATCGCCTAAGGCCCCGAGCTTGATGACCAGAATACGCCGTCGAGGTGTGATCGTGCCTCGCCGAGTCATAGCGGTAAAAGCTCTTCGTAAACTGCTAGGGTCGCGGCACACATCTGCGTCTTGGTGAATTTCTCTCCTATATGTGCAATGGCGCGGCGTGCGACCTTTTCCCGTTCATCGCTTGTCATCGCTAGGGCGGTCCGCAACGCTTGGGCCAAGGCGTCCGCATCGCCAGGTGGGACAAGCCACCCGGTTTCGCTCTCTATCACTGTTTCGCGCGCGCCGCCGTGATCACTCGCTATTACTGGGCGCCCCATGGCTTGTGCCTCCGCGGCAACACGGCCAAACGCTTCCGGATCGGTCGAGGCGGACACAACCACATTGGCCAGCATATAGGCCGCCGCCATGTCACGACATGGTCCCGTCAGATGAATGATACCCTCTACACCGACACGACCGATCTGTGCTTTGAGTTCGGCCCGATAATTGGTGCGACCCTGGCTATCGCCAACCATAAGCACCCGCACATCGGGGCGCTCCAGTCGCCGCGCCGCTTCGATAAGGACGCTATGTCCTTTCCACCGAGTGAGGCGGCCCGGTAGCATCACCACGGGCGCTTCGTCAGGCAGTCGCCAGGCCTGAGACAGCTGGATCATGCGTTCAGCTGACACGGCATTTGGGTTAAACTCAGCCATGTCGACACCACGCGGGATTATCCTAATACGGTTCTCCGGGACGCCGTAAACCTCTGAAACATGGCGGGCGATGAATTCAGAGATGGCAATCACGCGGTCACCTTGGGCCATGATCGCGTTGTAGGCCTTCTTGGCCGGGCTGTTGAACTTGTATGTGCCATGGAACGTAGTCATGAAGGGCACGTTCGCACGCGCCGCTGCCAGTCGCGCGCTCCATGCCGGTGCCCGGCTTCGCGCGTGCACTAGGCCGACGTTTTTAAGTGCGACAATTTTTCGTAGCGCTCCGACGTTCCTGCGCATGGTCAGCGGGTTTTTGCTATTTACCGGCAAGGTGAAATGCTCACCGCCGGCACGCTGGATCTCAGGTACTAGCCGTCCTCCCGAGGACACCACCACGGCTCGCCGACCCGCTGCCGTTAACGCGGCCGTGACATCCACCGTACCCCGCTCAACTCCGCCGAGTTCTAGGCGCGGCAGGACCTGCATCACCGCCGGCGCTTTCGAATCCGGCGCCGGGGGGGTATGAATGGAATGTGTTTCCGCGTCGGCAAGTATCATAATAGGTATCGAAACCCCATGATTGAGACGATCGAAAGGCCGCCCGAGATTTTAACACGAGACGGTGGCGTCACAATCGCCTACCGACAGATCAACGGCAAGGCTCCCAGCGTGGTATTTCTGGGCGGCTTCATGTCCGATATGCAGGGTACCAAGGCAATAGAACTTGAGCGTTATTGCAGTGCGACCGGGCGGGCGTTTACGCGTCTAGATTACCGTGGCCATGGCGAATCGTCCGGTTCGTTCGAGGACGGTACCATTAGCGACTGGTTTGCTGACGCGCTGGCGGTAATTGAAGAATGTACAGATGGGCCGCTGGTGTTAGTAGGGTCTTCCATGGGAGGCTGGATCATGCTGTTGACCGCGCTTGCCCGCCCTGACCGTGTTGCCGGCCTAATTGGGATAGCTGCGGCCCCGGACTTCACCCGCGATCTTATGTGGAACCAATTTAGTGAAGGGATAAGAGAAACGTTGGTCAGGAGCGGAGTCTATTATGAGCCGTCGGAATACGGGGACAAACCCTATACCATAACGATGAAACTCATCGAGGATGGGCAAAAACATTTGCTATTAGACAGGCCGATCCCACTGCATTGTCCGGTGCGATTACTACACGGTATGCGGGATGAGTCTGTGCCGTGGATGACGACCAGCCGGATTGCTGGCCAGATTCTGTCGGAAGACGTAGGAATTTTCTTGGTGAAAGACGGCGATCACCGGCTTTCCCGCGATCAGGACATCGCCCGCCTATTGCTTACACTGGAAGAACTGCTGCAAGAGTTCTGACCGGCGTCTATAAAAATCATAGGCCTAGGACCGATCTCATGCCGGCACGATAATTTGGAAATGCTAGCTCAACGCCCAGCTCAGTTTTGATTCGGTCGTTTCGAACTCGCCTGTTGTCTGCCCAGAAAGTTTTGCCCATCACTGACATTTCGGCGTTCTCAAAAGAAATTAGCGGTGGTGCAACTACTCCTAAGAGATCGCAGACATAGGACGTCACGTCCGCCGAAGCGGCCGGTTCGTCGTCGCACACGTTATAGATTCCACCCGCTCGGGGACTGACTATCGACGCTGCCAGCACGGTTGCCACATCTTCGACATGGATGCGCGAAAATACGTGTCCTGGCTTGGAGATCCGCCGGGAAGAGCCTTCTTTTATCTTTTCGGCAACTGACCGCCCGGGCCCATATATTCCGGCTAGCCGAAAGATATGGGCCGCGATTCCGTGGCGCGCGCCCCATTCGAGCCAAGTCTGTTCCGCATTAACGCGCCGCTGGCCTCGGGGGTTACTGGGGCGCAATTCAGATGTCTCGTCGACCCAAGCCCCATCCCGGTTGCCGTAAACACCCGTAGTAGATAGGTATCCAACCCACTGTACCGACTCCGTTTCAGCGATAAGATCTGCGTGATGGATGAACGCGAGGTCGCCCTCTGCACCGGGCGGAATCGATAGCAGCACATGGGTGACGCCATCCAGCGCACCCGCTGGGTCCATCGGCGCCGACCCTTCGAACAGTGCGGCTTTTATACCGAGAGCAGTCAGGGCGCGGACACGGTTGGGATCCCGACAGGTTCCCCTAGTCTGCCACCCGCCGGCATTGAGACGACGGGAAAGCGCCATGGCGGAATACCCCAAGCCAAAACTAAATAAAACGCCGGGCGGCGGCAGGGGCGGTGACACTGTCAAGAGACTTGCCTTCTGCTTTGGAGGTTGCAAATTTAGGCTTTATGGTGATATCTCGGCAAGCCCTACACATCGACTATGTAAGTGTCGTCTTTAAAAAATAATTGACCAATATGCCCGTTGTGCTGACAAAAAATTATAGTCAGGAGCTGGGCGTCATCAGGAGTTTTGTGCGCCGTATAAGTCAGGCTTTATTTCTCTCTTTTCCGCCAAGTCCGTTTTTACGTATAGTTTCTGTCAATGGCGTGATCAGAAATCGAGATCTGCGTAGTGCCTTGGTGGCGGCTCACCCGGAATATGATCGGCAAGGATAGCCCGAAAGGAAGGGCGCGATTTCAGTCTGGCGTACCATTCCCGCGCCGGTTCATGATCTGCCCAAGGCACGTCATTGATATAGTCCAAGCAAGATAAATGTGCACCGGCCGCGATGTCAGCCATTGAAAAGTCGTCTCCGCCGAGCCAATTGCGACGTTCCGTGAGCCAGGCAATATAATCTAGGTGAATGTGTAAATTCTCGCGGCCTGCGCGGATGGCGCGCGAATCGGGGGCGCCTTTGCGCATCAGCCGCTTCATAAGCTTCTCGCCGACCAGGTTTTGGGTTACCTCGACATCGAATTTGATATCAAACCAGGCAATAAGCCGACGGATTTCGGCCCGTTCTGATGGGCCGCCTGGATACAGCGTCGGATCGGGGCAGATTTCCTCCAAGTATTCGCCGATAGCGCCGGAGTTCGCTATCACCGGGCCACCGTCTTCAACAAGAACCGGGATATCGCAGGCGGGATTCAGCGCTAGGAACTCTGCCCGCCGTTCCATTGGGTTTTCCGACTTGAGTTCAAAGTCGAATTTCTTTTCGGCCAGCGCAATACGTACCTTACGGCAGAATGGCGATAGCCAGAGGTGATAGAGTGTGAGCATTGGCGGTCAGTTTACCCAAAGCACCGTGTCTCGGAAATGGTTGGATTCAGGTAGCCCTGCTAAGCACAACTAAGCCCTCAGCTCGTCGCCACCTTCCGCCGTCACAGGTTGATCGTAATGATTGATCATCTCGGTCGGAACCACTTGCCAGAATTTTTTGCGTTCGGTGTTCCAGTGGTTCAACATCTGCTCCGCGAAGGCGGACTGAGTTTCCTGTCGATGTTCCTCAACCGCGCGTTTTAGTACGGTTTCCCAATAAGTCGTCTGAATGCGCTGATACATGATGGTGTCGTCATTTACGTGATCGATGAAGGTGTTTTCTGAATCGTAGACAAACGCCATGCCGCCGGTCATGCCGGCGCCGAAATTGTCACCGACAGGACCCAGCACTACCGCTATGCCATTGGTCATGTATTCGCAGCCGTTCGATCCACAGCCTTCGACTACAACCTCCGCGCCTGAATTTCGGACTGCAAATCGTTCACCTGCCTGGCCGGCAGCGAAAAGCTTGCCCCCTGTTGCACCGTATAGAACGGTATTGCCAATTATAGTGTTTTCGTTCGATTTGCGGGGCGCGGCCGTTGGAGGGCGTACGATGATAGTACCTCCTGACAAGCCCTTCCCGACATAATCATTCGCGTCACCAAGCACCTCGAGCTTTAGCCCCTGCACCGAAAATGCGCCGAGCGATTGCCCCGCGGAGCCGCGCAGCCGCACCGTGATATGGTCTTGCTGTAGGACTTCCATACCGAACCTGCGCGTGATCAGCGACGAAATTTTGGTGCCGATCGCGCGTTGCGTGTTTCGTACATTGTACTGAAGTTGCATCTTCTCACCACCTTCTAGCGCCGGGCGAGCGTCCTCGATCATCTGGGCATCGAGGGTTTCGGGCACTTCGTTGCGGCCTTCGATGGTACAGTAATGTGCGCTGTCGCCGGGATCCGCCTGCACTAACAGGGGGTTAAGGTCCAGATCGTCAAGATGGGGGCTCCCCCGACTGACCTGGGTTAGCAGCTCGGTATGGCCGATGATCTCGTTAATAGAGCGCGCGCCAAGAGATGCGAGAATCTCGCGCACCTCTTCGGCGATGAAGCTGAACAAATTGACAACCTTCTCTGGTGTGCCGGTAAATTTCTCACGCAGCTCGTTATGTTGGGTACAGACGCCTACGGGACATGTGTTGGAGTGACATTGACGCACCATGATGCAGCCCATCGCGACCAGAGACGCGGTGCCGATACCGAATTCTTCCGCCCCTAGAATGGCGGCGATGACGACATCGCGTCCGGTTCGGAACCCTCCATCGGTACGCACCACCACGCGATGGCGCATCTGGTTCAGCGTAAGAACCTGATGTACCTCCGACAGGCCCATCTCCCAAGGCAGACCGGCGTATTTAATTGACGACTGAGGGCTGGCGCCCGTGCCGCCGGAATGGCCGGAAACCAGTATTGTATCTGCATGCGCCTTGGCCACTCCAGCGGCAATGGTACCAATTCCCGTCTGTGCCACGAGCTTTACGCACACCTTGGCATCCGGGTTGATCTGCTTGAGGTCGTAGATGAGCTGTGCCAGATCCTCGATCGAATAGATGTCGTGGTGTGGCGGCGGCGAGATCAAGGTTACTCCGGGCGTCGAATGGCGTAGTTTAGCTATCATCTCCGAAACTTTGATCCCAGGTAATTGCCCTCCTTCGCCGGGTTTGGCCCCCTGCGCCACTTTGATTTCAATCTCGCGACAGTTGTTGAGGTACTCGGCAGTCACCCCGAACCGACCGGAGGCTACTTGTTTGATAGCACTGGAGGCGTTGTCGCCATTTGGGCGCGGCTTGTATCGGGCCGAGTCTTCGCCACCCTCGCCAGAGTCTGACTTAGCACCAATTCGGTTCATGGCGATGGATAATGTT
>JAYYZV010000039.1:0-3586 GCA_036339975.1 Pseudomonadota bacterium
TCCGCACATCCCGGTTGCCACTTCATCTCCTCCGCGGTCTGTTCAATGGCGCGTCGCTACTACTGTGGTTTACCGCACTCAGTATGGTGCCGCTCGGCGATGCGACGGCACTCTCGCTTATGGGCCCGCTGTTTGTTGCCATGGGGGCCATGTTCATTCTGGGTGAAAACGTGCAGGGCCCCCGCTGGATCGCACTTGCCATCGGGTTTGCCGGCGCGTTGGTAATCATCCGTCCTGGGTTTCAAGAAATCAATTTTGGGATGATCTTGGTAATCGTTTCCATGTTTTTCGTAACCTGCTCCAAACTGATTGCAAAGTCGCTGTCCCGGACAGATCAGCCGTCAACGATCGTTTCTTATCTGTCCCTGACGATGATGGTGCCGTCGGGTGTTGCGCTTTTTTTCGTTTGGCAAACGCCGACGCTGACCGAGCTTCTGTTTATGATCGCCATCGGGTTTGCGGGGAGTTGCGGACACATGCTTTTGACGACCGCCTATAAAATTGCCGATATTTCCGCGGTGGAGCCAGTCGTTTTCGCTCGGTTAGTCTGGGCGGCAATAGTTGGCTGGTTCATGTTTGCGGAATTTCCCGGTCTCTGGATATGGCTGGGGGGTGCGCTGATTGTTGCCGGCTCGACTTGGCTGGCCCGATACGAATCTCGCAAACGGCCCATGAAAGACGCTGGCCCCTAGGTCGCCTGCCATCCGATATCTCGGCGGCAGAACCCGCCCGGCCAATTGACCCGGTCTACCGCTCTATAGGCGCGCTCCTGCGCTTCCTTTATTGACTTGCCGTTGGCTGTCACATTGAGGACACGTCCGCCGGTCGCTACGATCTCGCCGGTATCGCTGGTCTCAGTTCCGGCATGGAACACAAGCGTCCCAGCAATTTTTTCCGCCTTTTTAAGGTCACGTATTATGGATCCTTTTTTATACTCGTTTGGATATCCATTGCTCGCCATCACGACGGTTAATGCTGCTTCGTCAAACCATCGGAGGTTGAAATTTTTTAACTCACCGTCGCAGGTAGCGATTAGCGCCGGTACCAAGTCTGACATAAGTCGGGTCATAAGGACTTGGCATTCCGGGTCGCCAAAGCGGACGTTGTATTCAACCAGTTTGGGGCCTTCGCGGGTTAACATCAGCCCCGCGTATAACACGCCCTGATATGGTTTCCCGTCGGCCTTCATGCCGGCGACGGTTGGTAGTATAATCTTTTCCATCACAGTAGCCGCAATTTCCTCCGTGACGACGGGAGCGGGGGAGTATGCTCCCATACCTCCGGTATTAGGTCCTGTATCGCCATCACCGACACGTTTGTGATCTTGGGCAGAGGCGAGGGGCAGAGCGTTTTCCCCATCTACCAAGGCAAAGAAACTGGCTTCCACGCCTTCCATGAATTCTTCGATCACGATTTCGCTGCCGGCGTCGCCGAATGCGCGGCCGGTCAACACTTCGTCCACTGTCTGGTGGGCTTGTGCAATAGTTTCGCAGATGATCACGCCCTTGCCGGCGGCAAGACCATCCGCTTTCACGACGATTGGTGCACCTCGGTCATCGATGAATTGTTTTGCCGGGGCTGTTTCCCTGAACCGCCCATAGGCTGCGGTGGGAATCCCGTATCTGGAGCAGAGGTCCTTCATGTAGCCTTTGGAGCCCTCCAGAATTGCCGCGTCTGCACTGGGGCCAAAGGCGCGTATGTTTTTTTCCTTTAGTCGATCTGCGAGCCCTAGTACTAGTGGTGCTTCAGGTCCGATTACCACTAAGTCGACGCCGTTTTCCGTGCAGAAATCGACCAGAGAATCGATGTCTTCGGTTCTAATATTTACGCATTCCGCATCCTCAGCGATGCCGGCGTTTCCTGGCGCGCACCACAGTTTATCGACCAGCGGCGACCCAGAAATAGCCCAGCACAGGGCGTGTTCCCGTCCACCTCCTCCGACGACCATTACTTTCATGAAACTTCCCTTTGCTTTTTCACCGATGTCATTAGCCTCTACCCCATCTGATGACATACAATGCGAATCGTCATGGCTGATCAATTCTTCGAATCAAACGAACAACCCGCCGCCGGCGCTAACGTAGCGGAACTTTCTGTCGGAGAGATTTCGCGGGCGATCAAACGGACACTGGAAGGGGCGTTTGGACGCGTCCGCGTGCGCGGAGAGATAGGACGTCCGAACTATCACGGGTCGGGACATCTTTACTTCACGCTGAAAGATGCAGATGCGGCGATCGACGCCGTGGCCTGGAAAGGGACTGTAGGAAAGCTGTCGGTTCGACTTGAAGAAGGCATGGAGGTTATCGCCACGGGTCGGATTTCATCCTACGCGCAAAGCTCCCGTTACCAAATTGTCGTTGAGTCTGTCGAACTCGCTGGCGAGGGAGCGTTGCTGAAACTGCTGGAGGACCGACGAAAGAAACTGGGTGATGAAGGATTGTTCGAAGCGGATAGGAAGCGGGGCCTGCCTTTCCTTCCTGACGTAATCGGTGTTGTGACATCCCCGACCGGGGCTGTTATCCGCGATATACTTCACCGCCTCGAAGACCGGTTTCCTCGTCATGTTCTGATGTGGCCGGTCCCTGTTCAGGGTACGGGTGCTGCCAACAAAATCGCGGCGGCCATCGACGGTTTCAACACACTTGAAAAAGGTGGAAATATTGCACGTCCCGACGTACTGATCATTGCTCGTGGTGGTGGCAGTCTGGAGGATTTATGGCAGTTTAATGAGGAAGCTGTGGTTCGCGCCACGGCAAAGTCAGAAATTCCCGTGATATCTGCCGTTGGGCACGAGACCGATACAACGCTGATCGACTATGCCGCGGATCGGCGAGCTCCCACCCCGACCGCCGCCGCAGAGATGGTGGTTCCCGTTCGATCCGAATTGCTGGCGCAGGTGCTGGATGACGAACGCCGCCTAGGTGCGGGCGTTAACCGCCTTATAGGCGAACGCCGAAACCATATCGAAGGGCTGGGTCGAGGGTTGCCCCGCCCGGCCGAATTGCTTGAAGGGGCTATGCAGGCACTGGACTTTGCGACGGAAAAGATGGGCAGTCTTGTCAAACGCGAGTTGGAGAGGTCTGAGGCGCGCCTGTCGACAACTGCCGCCCGATTACCGCATCCGCGCGAAGTCATGACGAGCGCGGGTTCGGAACTTTTGAACAAAAGCGCGCGCATTTCGATTGCTATGCAATCGCTTGTGCGTGAGAGATCGAAAAGTTTTGCAAGCCTTTCTGCCGCAGAAAGGATGAATGGTGCCATACGCCGCAAGGTTTCGGGAGAAGAAATACGGTTGAAAACCTGTGGCCAGCTGCTGAACAGCCTTTCGTATGAACGGGTCCTCGACCGCGGGTTTTCCCTTATACGTGATGAGGGCGGTGAAGCCGTTATGCTGGCGGCCGAGACGAAACCCGGACAAAATGTCACGATCGGATTTTCGGATGGAACCGTCTCGGCAAGCATTGGCGAAAAGGCACCGGAACAGGAAAATCCCCCGCTGCGCAAGCCAAAGGGAAAAAAAACGGGTAATTCCAATAAAAAAAATACCCTAACCGGTGGCAACCAGGGATCTCTTTTCTGATCTATG
>JAYYZV010000040.1:0-34269 GCA_036339975.1 Pseudomonadota bacterium
GAAAGAAGATATCCTTCGTGAGAAACTGAGCATAGCATGGCGTTTTTTCTACGGTCGCGGTTTCGTCGACGGCTTCGGACATATCAGTGCCCGTACCGAAGATCCTAATATCGTACTAATGACGCCGCACGATCTCGGTAAGGTTTCTCACCCAGGAGACTTTCTGCTATGTGATTTAGCGGGCAAACTGATTGGGAAACAGGGCAAACTTCCGGGCGAACTTCCTATTCATTTGGAAGTCTTTAAGGCGCGGCCTGACGTCAATTCGGTTGCACACTTCCATACCCACAACGCAACTAGTTTTTCAATGTCTGAACACAATTTGAAACCGACCTATTTCATGGCTTCCATCTTCAATAAGGGTATTCCAGTACACCCTGATTCTCGGCTAATCATGACAGAAGAGCGTGGCCGTGCCATGGCTGAAACACTCGGTGATTGCCGAGCAATGCTCCTCCGTGCTCATGGCATCGTGGTCACCGGCCCCGACATTGAGGAAATGACGACCGGGGTCTACTTCATGGAGGACAATGCAAAACGCACCGCTATAGCCGCGTCTATGGGTGCCTACAAAACTCTCGGCGAGTCCGAGATGGAGGAGATATCTGCTGAACTGCTGCAGACGCGGGGGCCAATCGGCCGTGTTTGGGCGCTGGCAGAAATCGAAGCGGAGGAGATCGGCTAACCTCTGCTAACTCAGACCGTTTAAGCTTCATTTTCCGCTGTCTAAAGCTAAATCAATGATACAGAGCCATAGCGTATCTTGCTGTGCACGACGAGCCAAAGCCCCGCCCCACCGAGTTTGTAAAGTTTAGGAATTTATTGACGCTAACGCGTCAGTTTTACACCAACGGTATAAACGACGCTGGCTTCCGGATATGCAGATCAGGCGGCCCGAGCGCGGACAACCTCCTGATGAGCGTTTTCGAATAGGTAGGTCGTCTGTAAGTATTCCCGCATTGCCTCCTTGTCCCCTTCGGAGACTGGCTTGAACGGTGGATAAGGATCCCCCAACGGGAGGCCGACAACTTCCATCGCAGCCTTTAGTGCTGGCGCCAACCCGTAAGACATCCATCGTGCTGGCCACAACGAAAACTGCCGCTGCAGACGCGCCGCCTCAGCATGTTCACCGGCATTAAACGAATTGATAATCGCGTTAGCAATATAGGCTCCGGGCGGCGGCATCGTCGCACCCGCCCCCCCTAATTGGATCGACGCCAGCAGCATTTGCATCGTGGTAAAGTACTGGGCATGCCCAGCGTGATCGATCTCCTCGATAAGACGGGACACACGTGCCAGATCGCGGGAGCTTTCTTTCACATATTTGACGCGGTCGAGCATAGCGAGCTCAAGTGCCCAAGATGGGTTGACCTCGGCGCCGGGTCCCGGATTAAGGTACAGCATTATCGGCAGATCGGTCTCAGCCGAGATTGCCTCATAATAAGCTATCAGATCGTCTAGCGTTGGCGCGCCGCCGAAAGGCCTTAGCGGTGCCAGAATCTGCAAGCCATGTGCACCAAGGTCCTGCGCCATGTGAGACAATTGGATCGCCGTCTTAACGTTTGCATGAGAGACCCCAACGACAGTGGGCACCCGTCCGCCAACGAATTCGACTGTCCGACGAATAAGTTCACAGCGCTCTTCGAACGAAAGGAAATGATATTCAGTCGTCTCGACCCCGGCAGCTGATACCATAGTCGCCCCACAGTCCTCGACTATATAATCCACCTCACGTTTAAGAACGTCGAAATCTACGGCGAGGTCCTTCTTAAAAGGGGTAAGTGGGGGAACGACTAGCCCTGGAGACTTCATTAGACACCCTTTCGAAAAAACCTATTACCGGCAATGTAAGAACATTCTATTGGAAGCATCCTAACATCCCGAACTAAAATTCCAAATTTTACTCATGATAATGGCCGACAAGGTAAGTCAGTGAACGGTTTGACCTCCATCGACCACAATCGACGCGCCGTGTACATAAGAGGCGGCGTCTGAGGCTAGGAAAGCGATAACGTTAGCGATCTCGTCACATTCAGCCAGCCGGTTCAACAACGCTAGCCGTTCGACTATTTTTCCGTCGACCATGCCCGAGTCAATGTAGTTTTTCACCCTTGGCGATAGCGTTGCACCGGGGCACACCCCGTTTACCCGTATATTTTCTGGCCCGTAATCCACGGCAAGTTGTCGCGTCAGAGATAGAACGCCCCCTTTAGCCGCACAGTACACCGGCATTTCTGGATGCCCAATAATACCGAACGTCGACGCTACATTAACGATCGAACTACCGCCTGACGCCTTGCGTAACATTGGAAGAAAGGCCTTGCACATGTAGTAGACGCTCGACAGGTCGATCCCGATTATCCGGTGCCAGTCGTCTTGTTCTAAATCTTCGAGCTTTTTTACGAAATTGGTACCGGCGTTGTTCACGATTGATTTAACATATCCGTGGGTCTTTCCGACAGAAGCTGCTAGTGCGTCTACCTCCGCCTTGACCGATACGTCGACTATGTGCCCTTCACAGGCAGCGCCGGCGTCCGATAATATCTTTTCGGTTTCGCGAACGTTTTCTTCGGTCTTGCTTACGATGATTACGAGGGCACCCAACTCCGCAAAGACCTCACAGGTTGATCTACCGATCCCCTGTCCACCCCCGGTTACGAGGACCGGCGCACCGTCGAAATTCAATCTCTCTAGCATTTCCGCTCACTCCGCAGCTACCGCAGGTTCGAACCCCGCATAATTGTTTTCATCCAGCGCCTGCAATGCTGGCACAACGTCGGCACCCAGTAGACGGAGGTTCTTTTCCGTGAGGTCCGCGGGCAATGTTCCGAACTGGGGCATGATCAGCACATGTTCGAATCCAGCCTGACGATGTCTCTCAATTAGTATTTTTCGGACTGTGTCTGGACTACCTACAACGATAACGCCGCGAGCTATCAGGTCGTCGACCTTCTGACCGCCGCGAAGAGCGGCCTTGTGTGCAAAAATTTTTTTCATCGACGTCGCCGTCATATAACCGGGCGGTACGAACATCGACTGAGAGATTTTAGGTAAAAATGTGTTAAAGAGCGATTCTATGTGCGGCCGGACTTCCTCCACCGCTTTCTCGTCCGTTTCGGCGCAGTAAACCGGGACGCTCCAGGCAATTTGACTCGACGACGCTGTGTAACCGTACTTCACCTCGGCGACGGAACGGTACAGATTCAGATATCTCAGCACGCTATCGAAGGCCGAATAGGCCTGCAAATAGGTGTATTTCCGGTCGGGGTGCGCAGCCCATTCGATCGTCTCGGTCGATCCCTGAGACGGGCACCAGATTGGTGGATGCGGGTCCTGATAGGGACGCGGCCACATGTTTACATATTCGAAGTGATAGTGTTTGCCTTCAAATGCAAACGGCCCTGTTTCAGTCCAAGCCCGGACAACGAGGTCGTGCGCTTCGATGTGACGTTCCAACGAGAAAGCAGGGTTTACCCCCATAGAAAAATACTCACAGCCAACACCCCGAACCATACCGGTGATCAATCGACCGCCAGTGATATTATCAATCATCGCATGCTCTTCCGCCAACGTGAGCGGATGCTCCCTCAATGCGAACGCGTTGCCGAGTATAGCGATTTTGCAGTGCGCAGTTTTCCGGGCCAGCGCCGCAGCCGTAACCACTGGCGACGGCATCAATCCGTACGCATTCTGATGATGCTCGTTGACACTGACCCCATCAAACCCCAGCGATGCACAAAGCTCCAATTCGTCGAGATAGCGGTTGTAAAGTTCATGACCGACCTTCGGGTCGAAATAGCTGTTGGGCAGCTTGAGCCAGACGGAGCTGTATTCCTCGGCGTAGGACATGTCGAGCGCGCCATACGGCATCAAGTGAAAGGCAAACACTTTCATATAGCCGGTTCCAAGGGTCCGGTTTGTTCTGAAAAACTGCGCATCAGCGGCAATCTCTCCGTTATTCTGCCGCGGCGGTAGCCGGCTCGAAACCTCGATACTCTCTATCGGACAGAGGCTGTATCGCTGGTAGTACTTCCTCGGCAAACAGCCGAATATTCCTTTCGGTCTTATCGGCCGGTAGCGTCCCAAACTGCAGCAGGGAAACGAAAGTGCCGAACCCCAGCACCTCGTGGCATTCAGCAATTCTGCGACGCACCGTTTCCGGACTACCGACGATCACGACACCGGTCTCCATTAGGGTTTCCATTTTTGCGCCGCCGAGTACGTTTTTCTTATGCGCGGCAACACGTTTGTAGGAATGCATCGACAAATATCCAGGCGGAAATAACTTTTCAAACGGCAAATAGAGAAACTTATTGAACAAAGTTTCCATATGCTCGGTAGCTTCCGCAACTGCCTGTTCATCGGTTTCGGCGACATACACCGGCGCGGTCCAGGCGATTTGTTCTGAGGACGCGTTATAGCCATATTGTGTTGCCGCAACTTCCCGGTATTGATCAAGAAATTTGCATACATTCGTAAATGCGCTGTAGTTCTGAGCGTAAACATATCTGCGATCGGGATGTGCTGCCCATTCGATGGTCTCGGTCGACCCGAGCGACGGGCACCAGATCGGTGGATGCGGTTCCTGATAAGGGCGCGGCCACATATTTACGTATTCGAAGTGATAGTGCTTTCCTTCGAATGCAAAAGGCCCTTTTTCTGTCCAGGCACGGATGACCAGATCATGGGCTTCCATATGGCGTTCGTGGCTTAGCGTGGGATTTGCCGCCATCGAATAGAATTCTGCACCGATTCCACGCACAAAACCGGTAATCAACCGCCCACCCGTGATACAGTCAATCATCGCGTGCTCTTCGGCCAGCGTCAGCGGATGCTCCCGCAGCGCGAAAGCGTTCCCCAAGATTGCCAGCTTACAACCCTCGGTGCGGCGTGCGAGAGATGATGCCATAACTACTGGCGAGGGCATTAGTCCGTAGGCGTTTTGGTGATGCTCGTTGATTGCAACCCCGTCAAACCCGAGTTCGGCAGCGAGTTCTAGTTCATCGAGATAGCGGTTGTATAACTCGTGCCCAACCTCGGGGTCGTACAGGGAATTTGGCAGGGTAACCCAAGCGGATTTGTGCCTATCCCTTTCTTTCATATCCAGCCCTGCATACGGCATCAAATGGAACATGAAAGCTTTCAAAACAGACTCCCTGTCTTAAATTGGACGCGTTAAGCGGCTTTGGCCTTAATGAAACCGGAGACGGCCGCCACGAATGTTTCAGGCTTCTCGACATGGGGAAGATGTCCCGCTTTTTCTATCATGGTCACTTCTGACCCCACGATAATACGACCAAACTCCGCTGCATAAGCCGGATCGACGATCTTGTCGGCGTCACCCCAGATCACGTGTGTTGGAACGGTAATCCGGTGTAGCCATTTGCGCAGATTTGGATTGAACAGACGAGGCTGCCAGCCCAGCCGAGCGGTGGCAACCCGGTTTCGGATCTGGACATCCATTAGCTCCTCGGTCATTTCCATATTCAGGATATTGTCGGCAAAGCTCTGATCCACGAAAATTTCGCGAACCAAGTCGTCTGGATCCATCATGAAAATATCGGCGATAGGCTTGCCTGCGATGCGGATCCCAGCCGCACCCACGAGGGTTAGGCTTTTCAAACGAGTGCAGTTACGGACCGCGATTTCCATTGCCAGCCATCCACCCAGCGAATTTCCGACCAGATGAACCCCATCCAGATCCATTCGATCGAGGAAATCCAGATAGAACATGGCGAGGTCATCCATGTTATCGAGCCAGTCCGGCTCATCCGACAATCCGTAGGTTGGGTGATCCGGCACCATCAGGTCGTGGTATTCCGACAACGCCTGAAAAGTGGGTATCCATCCCGCAACGCCACTGGCACCATGCAGAAACAGCATCGGTTCCCCGGACCCGCCACGGCGCAAATGAACACCGGTACCCCGAATATCTATCTTCGACTCTTTGCAATCAGCCATACCTTCTTACTCCGTCAGTTCTTTGCATCTTCGTGCCCGCCGAGGCCCGGCTTGTATTTTTTGTCCAGAAAATCACCGATTCCCTCTTCCCGAAATGCGTTCGCTTGACGGGCAGTATGCGCCGACTGAAGCGCTGCCGAATAGTCCATGGCAGTGTCCCAGTTCATGTCGAGAGAATTCTTGTAGATTTCGCGGGTTGCCTGCAGGGCCGATGGATCCTTGGCTGCAATTTCGTGCGCGAGCGCCATAACATCATCTCGCAGCGCTTCCCCTGGCACGGCGTAGTTAATGAATCCGATCTCGGCCGCGATCTTGCCGTTCATCGGACGACCCGTAAGGGCATACAGCATATAATCGCGGGGGCGTAACAGGTTACCCATCGACTTGCCCACACTGCCGCCTGGAAACATTTTGAAGTTAATCTCGCTGAGCCCCATTTTTGCGTCTTCCGCCGCGACCGCAAGGTCGCACCCTTCGACGATCGTAAAAGCGCCGCCGAAACAGTGACCGTTGACCATCGCAATCGTGGGCTTCGGAAAAAGACGAAGTGTTCGGCCCCGCCATTCCACCGCGACGCGGTGGGCACGGTCGTATTCCGCCGGCTTATCCTGGAGTTCCATGAAGAACTCCTTAAGGTCCATTCCTGCGCAGAATGATTCCCCTGCACCAGTGATAACCAGCACACGGCAGCGGCTATCATTGCGGAGACCTTCGAGCGCATTTGTAATTTCCTCACCCAACACGGGGTTCATCGCATTGCGCTTTTCCGGGCGATTGAGGGTCAATACACATACGCCGTCTTCAAAGTCGACTAGAAGGGTTTCGTAATCGTATGAAAATACTTTGCCTGACACTCCTAAATCCCCTGCCACTCGACATTTATTAGTTTGCTAACAAAGTGTCCCGCCACACTTTACATCTGTCAACCCGACAGGTGCTTGCCCTTCAACAACTTGGCATGTAAATCCCGCCCATGAGCCCCGACGATTATTTTGATCCGGAAAATACTGTTGGCTTCTTGCTCTGGGATGCAAACCGAGCCATGAACCGCGAGTTTTCCGACCGAATTGCGCAGCACGGTGTTTCGCTTGGTCTATGGCCGTTTCTTCAGCCACTGTGGGAATGGGACGGACTTACCCAGAGGGAATTATCCGAAAAGGTCAGAATGAAGGGACCGACAACGGTTGCGGCGCTCAACAAGATACAGGCGCAGGGTCTTGTCCGCCGCGAGGAAAACGAGAACGATGCCCGCAAGATCAACGTGTATCTGACGCAGGAAGGGCGAAAAGTATACCGCAAGGTCATCCCGGAGGTGGAAGCTGTTAATCGGCAATGCATGAGCGCGTTGACCGGACAAGAACAGGAAAATTTTCGGGACAAGATTAAGCGTATCGGCAACACTATCACCGGAACGCAGCGTTGACAGGGAAGACGGCCATAGTTTTTCACGGCGACAGCACCCCAGTTTAATGTCATGAGCCGAGGTCGATACGCTCTACTTGCCGTACTGCTCGGTCTGCTGCCGATGCTGCTACCCCTATCGGTGGACGCGTCGGTACCGCTTCTTCCCGCCGTCGCAGCGCATTTTTCAACTGATACCGCCTGGGTCCAGTTCAGTCTAAGCGCAGTCGTGATGGGGATCGCAGTCGGACAGCTTATATACGGACCGCTATCTGACCGTTTTGGTCGAAAACCGATTATCCTGATCGGAATAGCCGCCTATGCAGCTGTTGCTATCGCATGCACAAATGCGGCAGAGATCGAAGTGCTAATAGCCCTGCGGTTCCTGCAGGGCTTTTTTGCCTGTTCAGGAGTGATCGTTGCCCGCGCCGTAATCCGGGACCTTTTCGACCGCGAAGCAGGCGCGCGGCTGTTCGCGCTTATGATGGGGATACACGGGCTAATGCCGACAATTGCGCCCGGCGTCAGTGGCTGGCTGAATGATACGTTCGGTTGGCAGGCGGTTTTTTGGGCAATGGCCGGTTTCGCTGTGTTCGCCGGCCTAGCCGTTAGTTTCGGGCTTGCGGAAACCAATGCCCGATCGGAACGACGGTCCATCCACCCCCGAACGGTGCTCGTGAATTATCGCCACGTCATGCGCGAACCATCCTTTCTTCGCTATGCCATATGCGGCAGCTTCATGTATGGCGCTCTAATGGCATATTTTGCGGGTGCGCCGGTGGGACTGATCCAATATCTTGGTCTTTCTCCTGGCCAGTTCGGTATTGCAATGGCCATTCCCATGATCAGCTATATGGTAGCCCAGATTGCGGTTGCTCGGATTGCCCACCTGATTGGAATAGACGGCTTGATCCGGACCGGGTCAGTCCTGGCGACAATAGCAGGAATTGGAATGATCGTCTTCGTGCTGACAGATAACATCACGGTTTACACCCTGATGGGGCCGGTAGTGCTGCTACTCGTGTCTCTCTCTTTTATCACTCCCGGCACAACGGCTGGCGCCATGTCGCCTTTTCCGCACATTTCCGGGGCGGCGTCATCGTTGCTCGGATTTGTTCAGTTTCTGGTGGCGGCGGCAGCGACGGCCGCGATTGGGCTTCTTAACGACGGCACGCCGTTCCCCATGGCGGTAATGATTTGTGCCTGCACGGTATTAACCCTTATCACATACCGTGTCTTCGTATACCCAATTCGGCACTTGGAAAGAACGCCGGACTGACCGGAGCCTTATGAAGACCTTCGACAATTCACGTTTCGCCGCCCTCCTCGCCCTTACTACCGTAATGAGTGCCGCCGGAATTGACGGCGTACTACCTCTAATGCCGTCGATCGGTAGCGCCCTAAACGGCGACCGGGAATCGGTCCAACTTACACTGACTATGTTCATGCTTGGCATCGCGGTCGGTCAGTTGATACACGGGCCGATCTCCGACCGCTTTGGCCGGAAACCGGCCATCGTAGGTGGAATGATAATGACATCTGCCGCCACCGCTGGGTGCGCATTGTCAATGTCAATCGAGATGTTGGCGGCGTTTCGTTTCATACATGGTCTTGGGGCCTCAAGCGGTTGGCTGGTAGCACGAGCCATCATCCGCGACCGACATGAACACGACGACGCCGCCCGCGTGATGTCTTTAATGATGGTATTCCACAGCGCTGCACCGTTATTCGCCCCGATCATCGGGGCGGCACTGACGGTTACCCTCGGGTGGGAAGCTATGTTCGTCTTCCTGTCAGTATATTCTTTGTCCGTCTCTATATTTTTCTCCGCTGTTTTCACGGAAACAATCTCGAACAAGGCGTTGGATGCCCTTGACCTCGGGCCAATCCTGCGGAACTTTAGGGAAATTGCCGGCGTAGGCACTTTCTGGGCCTATACGGGCTGCGCAACTGCCGCCTACGGTATCCTGTTCGCGTTTCTCAGTGCCTCCGCGGATGTGATAATTGTCCACCTTAAACAGCCGGAACTCCATTACAGTTATATGTTTGCGGGCGTGATGATTGGTTCGGTGTCCGGAATGTTGATGGGCGCGCGCCTGGTCGCGCGATTTGGCGGCGACCGTTTGCTTCGTTGGGGTGTGATCCTGGCCGCAGCATTCGGCGTTGTCCTCGCCAGCCTCGCTTGGGCGCGGGTGGATCACTGGTTCGCAGTCATGGGACCGATGGCGTTTTGCATGGTTGCTTTTGCCCTTATTTTCCCGCAATCGATTGCCGGGGTACTTCAACCGTTTCCCCATGTTGCTGGCGCCGCATCGTCTCTGGTCGGCTTTATCCAGCAGCTCGTCGGTGCGGTGACAGGCATAACGGTCGCCGCGTTGTCCGATGGGTCACAGACATCCATGGCAACAGGTGTGCTGTTTTGGTCCCTTTTTGGGTTTGCCACCTATTTCGCCGCGGTCCGTCGGTATCGAAAAATTAGAGACACGGGCCAGAATACTTTTGTTCCGTGAATACCCCATTCTCTTCCTGTAATCCGACAATTCTGATAAACCCAAGCCATGGCTATTCCAAGATATTCCCGAACCGAGATGATCGACATATGGGAACCGGAAAATAAGTTCCGAATATGGTTCGAAATCGAGGCACACGCTTGCGACGCACAAGCGGAGATAGGCGTTATCCCGAAGGAAGCGGCGAAAGCCGTATGGGACCGCGGCGCCTTCGAGATTGAGAGGATCGACGAGATCGAACGTGAAACCAAACACGACGTGATCGCGTTCCTAACCAACCTTGCCGAACATGTGGGGGATGAAGCGCGTTTCGTGCATCAGGGAATGACTTCGTCTGACGTTCTAGACACATGCCTCGCCGTACAACTGACACAAGCAACGGACATCCTGTTGGACGACATCGACAAGCTACTGGCGGCGTTAAAAAAGCGCGCGGTAGAACATAAACTCACTCCCACTATTGGGCGCAGCCACGGCATCCATGCAGAGCCGACCACGTTTGGCGTCAAGCTCGCGGGCCACTATGCGGAGTTTGCGCGCAACCGCGAACGTCTCGAAGCGGCGCGCGATGAAATTGGGACTTGCGCAATATCCGGCGCCGTTGGCACTTTCGCCAATATCGATCCGGCGGTAGAGAAGCATGTCGCCGAAGCAATGGGCCTAAAGCCGGAAACCGTGTCGACCCAAGTGATCCCGCGCGATCGCCATGCGATGTTTTTTTCGGTGCTCGCGGTGATTGCTTCTTCAGCAGAACGGTTAGCCCTGGAAATACGCCATCTTCAACGCACAGAACTGCGGGAAGCCGAGGAGTTTTTCTCTCCGGGTCAAAAGGGCTCGTCTGCAATGCCGCATAAGCGCAATCCAGTGCTCACGGAAAATATCTCGGGATTGGCCCGGCTCGTGCGATCTAATTGCATTCCGGCGATGGAGAATGTGGCACTTTGGCATGAGCGCGATATTTCGCACTCTTCCGTCGAGCGCGTGATTGGCCCCGACGCGACTATTACGCTCGACTTTCTCCTCGCCCGGCTAACCGGCGTGATCGAGAAACTCGTTGTCTATCCGGAACAGATGCAGGCAAACCTCGATGCACTCGGTGGGCTCGTCTTTTCACAACGGGTTCTGCTAGCGCTTACCCAAGCCGGCATGAGCCGCGAAGACGCCTACTCGGCAGTTCAGCGTAACGCTATGGAAGCATGGGCCAAGGAGAGTTCATTTCTGGATCTACTCAAGGCCGACAGCCACGTTTCGTCTCTGGTCGATGATGTGACACTTGAACAGATGTTTGACCTTGGATACCACACCAAGAATATCGATACGATTTTCAAACGCGTGTTTGGATAAAAATCGGGCTCAGAGATTCTAACTATTTTCGGCGTCGATCTGACGGCTGGCCTCGTCCATTAACCGGACCATCTCCTTGCGGAGTTTCTGTTCATCCATCTCGATGCCATGGCTTTCAAAATCACCTAGCACCTTACGAACCACGTCTTCGTCACCGGGTTCTTCAAAGTCCGACAAAACCACTTCTTTCGCATAATCGAGGGCCTGATTGTCCGGCATACCAAGCCGTTCTGCCGCCCAAAGGCCTAGAAGTCGGTTGCGGCGCGACGTGATACGGAAAAGATTTTCTTGGTCACGCTTATACTGCGTTTCAAAACTTTTTTCACGATCGTCAAATCCAGACATATATGTCTACCCCGCGCTAATAGAGATTTTGTATAGATCGGCGTACTGAAGCATCATGTCAAGCCAGCCAATTTTGAATATGGCCCACGCAACTCTAAACTGCTATCGAGGGGGATGTGCACTGTTATTATTTTGAGGCGCTCGGGACACAAATGGCCGGTTCTGATTGCAGCAAACCGAGATGAGATGGACAGCCGTCCATGGGATCCACCCGCACGCCACTGGCCTGACCGCGAGAACGTCGTCGCTGGTATAGACCGGTCAGGCGGCGGCTCTTGGATGGGGATTAACGATGAAGGTATCGTCGCCTGTGTACTTAATGGCCGAGACTCACTCGGACCCGATAAGACCCTCAGATCCCGCGGCGAAATCGTTCTAGAGGCACTAGATCACGCCGACGCGACGGATGCGGCCGAAGCACTTTCCAAGCTCAACGGACGCAGCTACCGATCATTCAATCTGGTTGTCGCCGATAATCGGGATGCATATTGGCTTTGCAGCCTCGGTAACAAAGAGGATGGCCGCATTGAGATAGCCGAAGTTCCAGAAGGACTGTCGATGTTGACCGCGTTCGATCTTAACGACCACGCATCGGGTAGGGTTGAATATTTCCTACCCCGGTTCAAAGCCGCAGTTGAACCCGATGTCGACACCGGTGATTGGTCGGCATGGATGAGGCTCCTTGCTTCAACGGAATACGGCGCAAATACGGATTCACGGGACGCAATGCGGATAGAAACGGATTTTGGATTTAGAACACTTTCAAGCACGTTAGTGGCTCTCCCGTCGGTTAACTTTAAAGACCATAAACCTGTTTGGCTTTTCACCGATGGCGCGCCGGGTGACGCGTCATTCAAACCGGTTAAGATCTAGTACAGAAAGATTGGGTATTACCCGGGCTTGATCAGAATCGGTAAAGCTATAGCAGTCATACCATTGACCACCCCTGCGGATACGGTATATCTGCATTAAAACAGCACACTCGGCCGTGCGCAAATTTCCGGAGACCCGAGGCACAGAATGGCCCGCCGCAGACGCATCTATGAGGGTAAGGCGAAAGTCCTTTTTGAAGGACCGGAACCTGGCACCATCGTCCAATATTTCAAGGACGACGCGACCGCCTTCAATAACAAGAAGCAGGGTGTGATCACCGGAAAGGGAGTACTGAATAACCGTATTTCGGAATATCTCATGATCAAGCTGAGTGAGATCGGCATACCCACGCATTTCGTTCGCCGTCTGAACATGCGCGAACAACTGGTTCGCGAGGTTGAAATTATTCCCGTAGAGGTAGTGATCCGCAATATCGCCGCCGGGTCTCTAACGAAGCGCTTCGGAATGGAACAAGGCACACCTCTACCGCGGTCGATCGTTGAGTATTACTACAAGTCGGACGAATTAGATGACCCAATGATCTCAGAGGAACACATCACGGCTTTCGGGTGGGCGTCACCTCAGGAGATGGACGAAATCATGCACATGTCGCTGCGGGTAAACGACTTCCTGACTGGACTGTTTCTGGCGATCGGTATCCGTTTGGTGGACTTCAAACTTGAATTTGGTCGCTGGTGGAACAATGACGAAGTCCGCATTGTGCTGGCCGACGAAATCAGCCCAGATAACTGCCGTCTGTGGGACGTTTCAACTAACGAGATCATGGACAAAGACCGGTTTCGGCGCGACCTCGGCAACGTTGAGGAAGCCTATCAGGAGGTAGCACGGCGCCTCGGCATCCTGCCGGAAAGTGGAACGGGCGGTGACCTAGACGGCCCATCAGTAATGCAATAGGACGCAGAAGCAGCCCGTGACCGCTGCCCGCCCCTCTCATACCGGGCCTCTATTTCTGACAGTCTTGGCTACAATCACCGCCTTTCTGCCACTATCACTGCATCTATTTTTTCCCGCGCTGCCATCGGTTAGGGCAAATTTCGCAACGACCGAAACAATCGCCAATCTCACCGTCAGCCTACCGTTATTCGTGATGGCGTTTGCATCGCTCGTATATGGGTCTCTTTCCGATCGCTTGGGACGGCGGCCCGTTTTACTAGGCTCTATTGTCCTGTTTGTTACCGGTTCAGCAATCTCCGCGATGGCGGATAGCATTTGGCTTCTTATTGCGGGCCGCATCCTGCAATCGGCAGGCGGCGGCGGGGGGCTTGGACTAGCCCGAAGTATAGCCCGGGATGTGTTTGGTGCGGACCAGTTGATGAAAGTCCTTTCATACCTCACGATGGCTTATGCTATTGGGCCAATGATCGCTGCCCCTATTGGAGGCGTATTGGTCGACACCTGGGGCTGGCGTAGTATTCTGATTTCAGCCAGCGTCTTTGGTTGCCTGATCGCGACCCTCTGCTGGTTCGTGATGTTTGAAACTCACATTGAACGCAATTCCTCTAGTTCGAAAATAGGCTTTTTTCGAGGTTACGGAGCGCTGTTAAGCAATCTGCGGTTTACCTCATACGTTCTACAATCTGGTTTCTCGTCCGCGGTTTTCTTCACGATGGCAGCAGCCAGTTCATTTCTAATGATTGACTACCTTGATCGCCCCGCATCGGAATACGGAATGTACTTCATTAGCTTCCCGGCCGGTTTTCTTACTGGGTCTTTAATCTCCAGCCAGCTCGCCGGCCGCGTCCGAATCGAAACTATGGTTATAATTGGTAGCTTAGTCATGGGCATTGGCGCCTTCACACAGGTGGGGTTCATCCTTCTTGATATCATCACGCCACTGACCATCTTCTTACCGGGCTACTTCGCAATTATGTCTCAGGGTATCGCACTCCCTAGCGCGCAGACCGGCGCGATCAACGCCGCGGGAGCGCTAGCAGGAACCGCCGCTGGAATAGGGGTCTTTATCCAGTTGTTTGCCGCGGGTACCTCGACGCAGATTTATGGTCTTGTGGCAGACGGAACGCCGTATCCAATGGCGCTAGTCGTCTCGTTCTTTGCCGTTGGTACGGTAATGGTCGGCGTTATTCCTTTTCTGATGCGCGACAGAAAAGATGCTAACTGACCAACAGTCAGGCGCGCAGGCCCATCTGCCAGAAAGCTTCTTCGAGGCGGGTAGCTTGCGCGAAGGTAGCCGCCAAGTTATCGAATCGAACGTCCGCCCCTTTTGCCTTCCCAAGACGTTCCAGCTGTTCAACAGCGCCGGTCGAAATTTCCTGATACTCCTCACCCGCATACATATCTATCCAGGAACGATAGGGATTGCCATCGATGACCGTGGCCGGGTCGGATGCCAACACCTGACCGATTTCACCGTACCCCACGATGCAAGGGGCTAGCGCTACATGCATATCGAGCAAGTCACCCGCCATGCCGCGCTCGAATACGTAACGGGTATACGCTGTCGTTTCCATCGCTTCCGGCGCCGACGCCATATCAGTCTCTGTTAAACCCCAGTCAGCGCAGTATCTGACGTGCAGATCCATTTCGACATCGACAATTCCTGACAACACCGACGCGGCGCTTCTGATATCGGGGAGGTCATCGGCCTTAAACGCGGCTAAAGCCCAAGCTCGGGCGAAATGAACCAAAAATAGATAATCCTGAATGAGGTAGTGACGAAAACACTTTTCCGGCAAGGTGCCATCGGCCAGTTGGCACACAAAGTCATGTCCGACATAAAGCTGCCATTCTTCCTCGCAGGCGTTTTTCAAGCGATTAAACAGGCGGGTATCCTTTTCGATCATGGGATAAAACTTCTTCTCACACTTGGTTGTTGGTGGCTGCCGGCAACAGAAGCTTTATCCCGTCAAGAGCATCCGTTACAATGATCTGACATCCTAATCGCGAGGTAGTACGCACTCCCCAAGCGAGATCAAGAAGGTCCTCTTCCTCGTCTGACGGGTTGTCGAGTTTATCAAAATCCGCCTCCGCAACAATTACGTGGCAGGTTGAACACGCCATTACGCCTTCGCAGGCGCCCTCGATATCGATCTTGTTATCCCAAGCAGCCTGCAAGACACTCGTGCCGGCTTCGACATCAACCGGGGTCTCGACGCCGGCCGGCGTCCTGAAAATAATCCGCGGCATACTCTTACTCCGCACCCTGCACGCCACCGGCACGTTCTACAATCCGCGCCCATTCAGCGACAAAACTTTGGATATCGCCTTCTGTCGTACCCCACCCCAGGCTAACGCGCACAGCGCACAGCGCTTCTTCAACGGATACCCCCATCTCTGTAAGCACATATGGCGGCTCAACCCGACCGGCGGAACATGCCGACCCAGCGCTGACCTCTATCCCGGCCAAATCAAAGGATATTACTTGGGTTTCAGAGCTCACACCCGGCATCATTAATTTAGATGTATTAGGCAAGCGCGGCACCCCACCACCAAAGACACGTGTGCCCGGGGTAGTTTGAATAAGTTCCTCTTCCATCCAGTCACGCAAAACGGCTAGTTCGGCATATCCATCCATTCGTTCCACCGAAATTTCAGCAGCCCTACCCAACGCGATAATATGGGCAACACTCTCCGTACCACCGCGTAGACCATGTTCCTGTCCGCCGCCACGCATCAGACAGTCAGCGCTTTCGGACGTGCGAACGATGAGAGCCCCGATCCCTTGAGGCCCGCCGAATTTATGCGCGGTCATGGCCATCGTATCAGCTCCCAACGCACCGAAATCGACAGGGATCTTTCCCACGGCTTGCACTGCATCGCAGTGGAGTAATGCACCAAACCGGTGAGCAATTTCCACGGCCTCGGCAACGGGCTGCAGCACCCCGGTTTCATTGTTTGCCAGCATCAACGCGACCATCTGCGGCGCATCTGTCGCCGCCAGCGCGGTCTCCAGCGCCTCCAGATTAATCACCCCGTCGCTATCTACAGGGATCCGCTGCGCATCGGGGCACGCATCAAGCACTGCCGGGTGCTCCACCGCACTTACAAAAGTCCGCGACGGGTCGCATGGCCGCATTACTTGGTTATCCGCTTCCGTGCCACCGCTTGTGAAGACGACCTGATCGGGGGTCGCGCCCACAAGTGCTGCCACTTCTCTACGCGCCTTTTCAACCGACTTTCGGGCATTTCGCCCCGCACTATGGACGGACGAGGCATTTCCGACCGATCCCATCGCCGTAGTCAGGGCCTCTATTACTTCCGGCCGGATTTTGGCTGTCGCGTTGTAGTCAAGATAAATACGTTGACCCATAAATACCTCAAATTTGAGTAGTCCAAATGCTCGGCGATAAAAAAACCGCGCTAATTGTTCACAACGCTTGAAATAGCTACCCGCGGTCGTGCTATATTCCGCCGGCTCTAAATCCGACCTGGTCAGATTGTCCCACCGCGATAATTTCACTGGTTATTTCGCTTGGGAATTTACGTACCGGGACGGGTTAGTCAACTAACACAAAACCACCGGAAACGGTGAAAAACCAAGTGCGATACAGAATTGACAGGAAAGTCTTGATGCCGGAAATCATTTTCAACGGACCCGAAGGCCGGCTTGAAGGCCGCTATCATCACAGTAAGCAGGAAAATCCCTCGATTGCCTTGATGCTGCATCCACACCCGCAATACGGCGGATCGATGAACAACCGTGTAACATATCAGATGTATCATTGTTTCGTCAGACGCGGATTCTCGGTGCTACGATTCAATTTCAGAGGCGTCGGACGTTCTCAGGGTGTCTACGACGAAGGCACTGGCGAACTCTCGGATGCGGCGGCAGCGCTCGACTGGCTGCAATCCGCTAACCCCGACGCCCCTCAATGTTGGATCGGCGGCTTCTCATTTGGTGCTTGGATCGGAATGCAACTTCTGATGCGACGGCCGGAAATCACGGGCTTTATCTCTGTCGCACCGCCAGCAAGCCTGTATGATTTCTCTTTTCTCGCGCCCTGCCCATCCTCTGGCCTGTTCCTACATGGCGCGGACGATCAGGTGGTACCAATGGAATCGGTGGGCGCGTTGGCCGAAAAGCTCGCCCATCAGCGGGAAATCACCATCGACTACCGAATTGTTGAAGGCGCTGATCATTTCTTTAATACAAAAGTCGATGAAATGACGGAACAAATAGAGGATTACCTCAATCAGGTGATCATCGGGGTCAATCCCGTCCAAGCAGACATCCCAGCGGAAGAAGAGTTGCAATAGCACGTTGCTATAATTTGATCTCTCCCATAGCCCGATAATGTTGACCGCGGCTTCGGGGCACGCTTATAAATATTTGATGGCTGGCTTCACGCTTCACCCGCTGCACGAATCCCTCGGCGCCGAGGTGCGGGGGCTTGATCTGTCGAAGCCCCTGACAAACGAGACGCGGGAAGCGCTGATTCTGGCTTGGCTCGACCATTTAATCCTGCTGTTCCGCGATCAGGAATTGACACCCAATGCACAGCGCGCATTCTGCACCCAGTTCGGTGAGCTCGGCGGCAGACTCCGCAAGGTGGAAGAACGCCCGGAAGGACATGATGCCGACAACATCATGCTTGTCACCAATGTCCGAAATAATGGTGTGCCGATTGGGTCGCTGCCGGACGGCGAGATGTTTTTTCACCACGACAAGTGCTACTCAGCGGAACCGGACTGGGGCACCATGTTGTACGCCATGGAAGTTACCCGTGTCGGTGGCCATACCCTGTTCGCCAACATGTATGATGCCTGGGACACACTCCCAGAGGACCTGAAGCGCAAGATAAACGGTCGTCAGGTGCTGCACATATACAAATATCTGCCCACCGAACCAGTCGACCTTACCGACGGAATCGAAAATTACGACCATCACTGGCAGCCCATCGTGATCACCCATCCTAAATCTGGCCGCCGGGCGCTCTACGTCAATGAACTGATGTCAGCGCTTATTGATGGGTATAATGAGAAAGAAAGCCGAGAGCTCATCGAGCAGCTGAACAATCACGTAAAGGCCAGCAATGTCATATACGACCATAAATGGCGCCGCGGTGACCTAATGATGTGGGACAACTGGTGCACGATGCATGCCCGCACCGACTTCCCCCGCGACCAAACCCGCATGCTACGACGCTATACGATATCAGGCCAGAAGCTGAACGCCTGACACGTACGACAAAAACCATTTCCCAAGCGCCGACCTAATATCTGCCTGAACAAATACCGTGAGTTCTTCAATGGCCAATGCCAAAGCGGGGGGATGACCGTGCTATTAATAGATGGATGCCCGGCGCAT
This sequence comes from Pseudomonadota bacterium, assembly GCA_036339975.1. Lineage (GTDB taxonomy): Bacteria > Pseudomonadota > Alphaproteobacteria > MPNO01 > UBA830 > UBA830. Next base: position 18,721 of record JAYYZV010000040.1, read on the forward strand.
AGTATCTTTATGATAGATAACAAACGAAAAGTTTTAATAGCCGTCCCCGCTGTTTATGCAAACCCGTCGCCCTTGGGAGCAATTACATTTTTTTCTGTTTATGCGGCTTCCAGTGGAAAAAAATATCGGGCGGGTAATTGGCCACCTCCTTATTTAAACAAAAACTCAACGTGATGATTGCATTCACCGATCAGCTCCGGGGCCTGCCAGGACCAGCCCGAGGCGTGCTCTGGATGTTGTTGTCCAGTCTATTTTACGCGCTAATCTACGTTATCGTCCGCGACCTTTCAGAGAGCTTTGCCGTCAGCCAGATCGTCTTTTTTCGCGCGGTTCTCGGGTCGACATTTATGCTGCCTTGGCTATTCACGGTCGGTTTAGGCGCACTTCATACTCGCCGGATGCCGACTTATCTATGGCGCATGTTTTTCAGCTACGTGGGCGCGGTCGCCTGGATGTATGGCATCGCCGGGATGCCTCTAGCCGACGCCAATGCCTTGATGTTCACAATGCCATTGTTCACGGTCATACTCGCCGCAACTTGGCTCTCGGAACGCCCAGGCCTTCACCGGATTACTGCTCCAATTGTGGGCTTCGCCGGGGCACTAGTTATCCTGAGGCCGGGTATTATAGAAATATCCATGGCGGCGCTTGCTACCCTCTTTGCGGCGGCGATGTTTTCCGGCGCGCTGATCGGCAGCAAGATGCTAACGGCGACGGAAAATCCTAATGCGATGGTGTTTTATCTATACACGTTGATGATCCCGCCGGCTGCTATCGGCGCAATATTGGACTGGACGAATCCAAGCTTAACCGACACTCCTCTGCTTCTGGCTCTGGGTGTTTGTACCGTCGGCGCGCAGCAATGCCAGACCCGAGCATTTAAGGCCGCACCGGCAAGCCTGGTCGTCATCGTCAACTACGTCCAACTACCGCTGATAGCGCTTTTTGGCTGGCTGATTTTCGCACAGTCGACAGACATCTGGACCTGGGCAGGCGCAGCGATAATCTGTGCGAGCACCTATTACGTCAGTTACCGTGAAGGGCAAAGCATTAGGCGGGCGTCGGGATAAAGCATTACGGCGCGGATTCTTAAACATAACAAGCGGTCAACAACAAGGGATAACAAACATGATCGAGCGATCTGGAGACGGGACATGGGAAGTCGTCAAGAGTACCAAACCACGCATCCGACACACCATGCTTCGCGTGAGAGATCTGGAAAAATCTATCGATTTTTATACTCGGCTGTTTGGCATGACGCTTTTCCGCCGGATGGACAATGAAGGTGGAAGATACACTGTCGCTTTCGTCGGCTATCACGATGAGAATACACAACCTGCGATTGAGTTGACGTACAACTGGGGAAAGGACGACGGCTACGACAAGGGTAACGGGTACGGCCATATAGCCATCGGCGTTCCGGATGTATACGGGCTGTGCGAAAAACTTGAAGCTGAGGGCGTCCACATTCCGCGTCCGGCCGGACCGCTGAAACACGGCGGACCAAACGCATCGATCATCGCCTTCGTCAGCGATCCGGATGGCTATATGATCGAGCTTGGGGAACGCGCTTAGCACGATCGTCTAAATTCTTACCACCCGCGCAAATTGTCTCTGCCTTCGACATCGTCGCTTCATTAAGGACGGGGTGGCTTTCTGCTAAGGAATTTTTCTTCCAGTGAATAAACACATCGTTGCCCGAGTCACATATACGCCTCAACCGATTTGTCGCCTATCGTCTTGTACGGACGCATTCTTTTTTCGATACTGCCGGCAAAGAGAAATGAGGAGCCTCAGATGGCATACGAATCCTTGCGGCCTTGGTTACAGGTGCTGGAACAGCAAGGCATGTTCAAATGGATCGATAAGGAAGTCGACAAGGACTGGGAGATAGGCGCGGTATTTCGTATGATTTTCCGCGCCATGGACGAGGACGACCGATACGGCATCGGGTTCCGGAACATAAAGGGGCATGAAGGCGGCCGGGTAGTAGGCGGCGTTGTCGCGTCGTCACGCAAGATGATTGCCGCCGCGCTAGGTTGCGAACCCGATCTAAAAGAGATCCATGAACGTGTGACCAAAGGCATGAATACCCCGATTGAGCCAGTGCTGGTTGAGAGTGGTCCCTGCCAAGAGGTTATCATTGAAGGCGATGACATCGACCTGACGAAATTACCGGTACCCATTTGGACACCCGAGAAAGACGCCGGCCCATATCTGACGCCTCTTTGGGTAACAAAGGATCCGGATACTGGCCGCCGCAATATCGGTATTCGCCGCTGCCAGATCAAAAACAAGAACACAACCGGTATCCTATTCGGAGCGCCGGACCGTGGCGGCGCGATCCATCACGAAAAGTACAAACAACGCGGGGAACACATGCCTGCGGCGATCTTCGTCGGTGGCGATCCAATCCAATATCTGGTGGCCCCTGCCCGGTATGGAGCCGATGAATTGGCGGTGGCAGGTGGCATCCGCGGAGAAGCCATCGAGATGGTGAAGTGCAAAACCGTCGATCTCGAGGTCCCTGCTCATGCTGAGATCATCATTGAGGGCGAAGTATTGGCAGATCACACTGAAGCCGAAGGCCCATTTGGTGAATTCACCGGATATATGGCCGGCGGACGCGAGGGGCCCGTCTTCCGGGTCACATGCATCACGCACCGGAAGGATCCAATCGTAATGGGGGTTATCAGCCAGTTTCCGCCATCGGAGTCGTCAATGATCAAACGGGCCCTTCTGGAAGCGGGGCTTAAGAAGCACCTGACAGAGGACCTGAACCTTCCTGGGATCCACGACGTACACGCTCTGGAAGCCGGTGGCGGCACTGCGACGCTATGGATCAGCATGAAGAAAATGTATTCCGGCCATGTAGATCAGACAGCCTTCGGTACGATGGGACATTTCGGGATGAGCTATTTCAAATGGATTGTCATCTGTGATGATGATATCGACATAAATGATCCCTTCATGCGCGACTGGGTGATGGCCTGGCGCGTACGTCCCGACAAAGACATTAAAACCATCCCCGATACGGCCTCGGTGGAGCTTGACCCTTCTTCCTTCGAGCCCGGCAAGACTCAGGCCGATATTGGTGGCACCAAGATGATAATCGACGCGACCAAAAAGTGGGATTATCCCGCCGTATCACTGCCACCGTTGCACAAAATGCGGGAAGTCGCAGACAACTGGGATGCATACGGCCTTCCGAAACTCGGCGAGCTTAAGCTTCCGCGAGAGGAATAACGCGGCAATGGTGTTCGTCCCGCAAGGCGTGGCCACTAGCCGCGGGGATAAAAGTATTTTTCCTAAACCACTGTCTCAATAAATGAAGACACAGCCCGTAGGAATGACTCCGGTTGGTCCGCGTGCACCCAGTGTGAGGCGTCCTTGATCGTGACCGTCCTGGCATTCGGAAACAATTCCAGGACGCGGTCGCTGTGGTTTTGATGGATATAGGCGGAGTGTTCGCCTGCGATGAAAGCCGTCGGGCCTCCAAACATCGCCCCGTCCAAAACCGGAAAGCCAGAAATTTCACTCATAGCTGTGGCGATAGCCTGAAGATTAATCCGCCAGTGATATCCGTCGTTAGCACGTTCGAGGTTAGTCATCAGAAACGCCGCGATGGCAGGGTCTTCAACCACTCTCTGGAGTTCTTTTTCGAGTTCGACCCGCCGCTGTTCGCCAGACAGGTCGAGCATCTGCATTGCCGTTATATAGTCCATCATGTCGTGGCCATAAGTCACCGGCGCGATGTCCACTACGACCAACCCTTTAATCAAGTTTGGCTCTTCGAGAGCCAGCCGCATAGCTACCTTGCCGCCCATTGAATGACCCATGATGATTGGCTCCACGATACCATTCGAAAAAATAAAGCCAGCAACGTCGGCAGCCATTTCCGCATAGGTCATAGTTTGGGAGTGCGGAGATCCGCCGTGATTACGAAGATCTAGTGCATAAACGCGGCAGGTTTCCGAAAGTGAGCGCGCAATTCCGGCCCAGTTGCGGGCGGAACCAAAGAGCCCGTGCACAACGATCAGGGGTGGCCCGTCTTTCCCGTATTCGTTTCCGGCAAGGTCAAGCATAGCACCGGAGTATCACGACACGAACGTTTCGTCACATATGTTTGTGGCGTTTTCGGACAGAAACCTGTTAGTTCATTACCTCGCCACCGTCGATAGTCATGATATGGCCGGTCAGGTAACTCGCGCCCGGGGACAGAAGAAAGACGATGCCGGCGGCAACCTCATCGGCGGTACCGAGACGCCCCATCGGAATAATATTAGAACGCTGGGCCATCTTGTCCGCGACCTCCTCCTCGGAAAGAGTGCCCCGCCAGAGGGGGGTATCGATAGGCCCCGGCGCCACAGCGTTAACCCGGATACCGGTGGACGATTTTTCCCGCGCGAGCGATTTCGTATAGGCAAGTATTGCACCCTTGGCGGCGGAATAATGAGCTGTTAGAGCCTGCCCCCGAACGGCGTGGATCGACGTCACGTTAACAATAGCTCCTGACCCACGATCTAGCATGCCGGACAGAATTGCCCGGGTCACCGAATGCATCCCGAATACGTGGACCCGGAACATGGTTTCGAACTCGGCATCTGAGATATCCTCGGCGTTCGTCCACTGGAATATCCCCGCCGTATTTACGAGGTAATCGATTGGTCCCAGCGCCGCCTCCGCCGCCGCAATGGACGCCGATACTTGGGCGGAATCCGTCACATCCAATGTGAGTGGCTGCGCCTTACCTCCGCCGGCAACTATCCGTTCCGCCACGGATTCAGCAAGCCCTGCATCATGATCAGCCACAGCGACATCGACCCCGTGCGCGGCCAGTCGCTCGGCGGTAGCCCCACCGATACCGCCACCGCCTGTGATGAAGGCAACGCCAGCAGTAGGATGATTTTCAGCCAAGCCTGTCACGTCAGGCGACCCGCCACATTTCCACGACAATATCGATCTTGTCCCCCATAACATAGATTTTATATGAGTTATGGAAGATTTATACCCCTGCTAGCGCTTAGTGAAATTTCGTCGGGCGCTGAGGTCTTCGCCCGATACATTCCACACTTCAAAGTAGGGCATATCCTTTCCTTATCGATTAATTTAATTTGGTTTATTAAAGGTCACGCTATAAGAAATTGGCTAAGAAAAATTCTCATAGTAGTCGACCGAAAAACCCGCTTCCGCGCGCGCTGCATCATTGAACGGTGGCTTTAGCGACCCGCGAAAATGTTTTTTTACCAGCCGCCGCCATGTATTTTCCGGTGCTTCATCACAGAAATATTCAAACCATTTGCGCCCAATCGCAACATGTCCAATTTCATCTCGGTAGATGATCTCAAGCAGCGCCACAGAGTCTGTATCTCCCACCTTCTCGAGGCTTTGAATCATCCGTGGAGTGACATCGAGGCCCCGCGCCTCCAGAACCAGAGGAACAACAGCAAGCCTCGCCAGAATATTGTCTGCCGTGCTCTCTGCTGCCTCCCACAGGCCGTCGTGGGCCGGCAGATCACCATATGCAGCACCCATCGTCGCCAGGCGTTCCGACAGCATCAGAAAATGCTTCGCCTCGTCGTTGAGCACGCCCAACCAGTCACTATAGAAGTCCAGCGGCGGGCGCGCATGGGGGAACCGAACTAAGATATCGGCGGCTAGGTCGACGGCGTTCAGTTCGATATGCGCGATGGCATGGAGGAGCGCAGTGCGGCCTGCTTCAGTCTGCGCCCTGCCCCGTTTCGGCATATCGCGCGGCATCAACAGAACCGGTTTCATGGGTCGTTTAGGCCGTTCGAGAGGTGTAGTGTGGCCTATTTCGGGTATGATTCCGGACCTCCAGTCGGCCACTACTGCTTGCGCGGAATGCGCCTTCATAGTCGCGTCTCCGGTGCCCAGAACGCCTACCACACGGTGGGACAGAGTTTCCGTCACGGCTTAGACATCACAACGACTGGGATGCCTCAAGTACCTTTTCGACGTGGCCTTTGACTCGGACGTTAGACCAAATTTCCGCGATCTTACCCATTCGGTCAATCAAGAAAGTAGACCGCACGATACCCATATATTCGCGCCCGTAGTTCTTTTTCTTTTGCCAGACGCCGTAGGCTTCACAGATTCTCCCGTCTTCGTCACTGATAAGCATAAAGGGAATATCGTGCATGGCTTTAAATCTGTCGTGGCGTTTTACACTGTCCTTCGACACGCCGATGACAACGGTATCGACCTTCTGGAAATCCTTGATCGCATCTCGAAAACCTTCCGCCTCTGTCGCGCAGCCCGAGGTCATGTCCTTCGGATAGAAATACAGAACCACATTTTTCCCTTTCATATCCTTGAGGGAAATTTGTCCATTTCCGTCCGTTACACCGTTAAATGGCGGCGCTTCTTTTCCTATCTCTGTCATGATCATTTCATTTTGTTAAAAGTGTTGAGGACAGATTGACGAGAGGTAGCGGCGACACCGGCGTGATAACCTTCCTTATATGGCATCGAAAAATTATGACCGCAGCTGTCATGAGCGATGATCTCGGCGTCGTCATAGTTTTCATATGCTGCTTTAATCTGATCAATGACATCCGTTGGGACAACAGGGTCTTCCGAACCGAAATGGAAACTCACGGGACAGTTGACCGGCGGCATCGGATTTAATTCTTGGTCAATCAACGTGCCGTGAAAGGCGCCGGCGGCATCTGCACCGAGACGCGCCACGGCATGTTGCGCATAGCGACCTCCGAAGCAGAACCCTAAAACACCGATCTTGCCATTGCAGCGTGGATGGGTGCGTAGATCACTCATAAGGTCCTCCACATCTTTATAACCCTGTTCGGCATCAAAGGCGTTGTAGCGTTCAAACGCCTTTTCAATGTCCGCTGTGGGCCCGGGCATGATGCGCCAGAAGATATCTGGCACAGAAACGATAAATCCATCTGCAGCCCATGCATCGCTTAACTCTTTCATCTCGTCATCGACGCCGAAAATTGCAGTAATCAGGAGTATTCCAGGTACCTTTCCGTCACCATCGGGTTCGGTGAGATATCCGGTGAAAGTTTCTTTGTCGCGTGTTTGATAGGTTATGTCTTTCGAAGGCATTATTGGCTCCTTGTAATTCTCCACCTCAGTTTCCCGGTCGCCCAAAAAACGAACTGAAATGTGCAGCGTTTTTCGCAGAAGTTACTAGTATTGTTTGCTTCAACTGATTGAAGCTAGCCGCTCCGCAGGCTTTTACAATCATCCGTTTCAGTGCCACTGATGCGCCCTCCTCGTTAAAGTCACCATCTACTGTTAGCCTCAGGATACTCTGGAGGTTTCGCCAGAGCTTCATCGCGCAATCGAGGTCGGACGCTGTTTCCGCATCGATGAAACCTTTCTCAACCGCCACGAGCAAGACAGCGGACGTGTCGCCCGCCAGAATCTCGGGAGTATCGGCAGCGTACTTCAGTTGCAGGTACTGGGTGATGAACTCAATGTCCACGATTCCACCGCGGGCGTGCTTTACCGACCAAATATTGTCCGTATCGTGTTCCTTACGCATGCGCCCCCTCATCTCACCGATGTCACCGATAATTTGATCATCTTCACGACGCGCAGTTAGCACCGAACGTATGACCCTCCTGACTTTGTCACCGAGATCACCTTCAGCATACACCACACGAGCACGCGTCAGGGCCTGATGCTCCCAAGTCCAGGCATCGTTCTCCTGATACCTACCGAAAGCTTCAAGGGACGAGGCTATAGGGCCGGCGTTTCCATCGGGACGCAGCCGCATGTCGACTTCGTACAATTTTCCTTCTCCGGTCGGCGCGGTGATTGCGCCTATAAAGCGCTGGCACAGGCGGGTGTAATACTGTCCCGGCGACAGCGGCCGCGCGCCGTCGGACCGGAGGACCCCGGGTGGGCATTCATAGACCATAAGAAGGTCAAGATCGGATCCCGGGGTCATTTCCCGGCTGCCGAGTTTTCCGAGCGCCACAACCGCCACCATGCCGCCGGGAATTCTGCCATGATCGCGTTCAAATTCTCGGCCTATCTCGGGCAAGAGGGATATTAGACAAGTATCAGCTATGTCAGACAGCGGAAGCGAGGCATCCACGGGCGCAAGTCGGCCACGCAGCATATGCGCACCGATCTGGAAAATCCCGTCATTAGCCCATCGTCGTTGAATATCCATAAATTCTTGAAAATCGCGAGCCTCACCGGCAGCATCCGCAAGGCTCCTGACCATTTGGTCACGCCCTGGGACAAAATCGAAGAAATCGCGGCTTAGAACGCCATCCAGAAGGATAGGATTCCGGCTTAGCCAGCCCGCCAGCCTCGGAGCGGCACCCATGATCTCTGCCACCAGATCGAATAAACCGGGATGGGCAGTGAACAACGAGAACAACTGCACACCAGCCGGTAGGCCCTCAAGAAATTCGTTAAACCGCCGTAATGCAAGATCCGGGTTCGGAGATGCAGAGAACGCCTCTAAGATAGCAGGGACGAGCTCAGTCAGAAGTTCCCGCGCGCGCGTGCTGCGGATAGCCCGGTAGCGCCCTGTGTGCCAGATTCGTACCGTACTTAACACGGTTTCCGGTGCGGCAAAGCCCATCTCGGATAGCGTTTTCAGCGTATCGGGATCATCCTCCGCACCCGTGAAGACTAGGTTTCCAGTGCCGCTCAGATCCCCTTCGTTTTCAAACAACGCGGCGTAATGCCGCTCAACACATTTCAGATGATGTAGAAGGTCATCGGTAAATAAGGCAAGGCCGTCATACCCCAAGAATATGGCCAGACGTTTCAAACCGTCTTCGTTTTCCGGCAATTCATGTGTTTGGCGATCTTCAATCATCTGTAGCCGGTGTTCCACACGCCGATGAAACAAATAGGCCTGTTTCAGGTCCTCGAACACGCCGTGATCAACGTGGCCCGCTGCAACCAGCCGTTCGATCGCTAATAGGGTACCCCGCACCCTTAACTCAGGATCCCGCCCACCCCAGATCAATTGCTGTGTCTGAGAATAAAATTCGATTTCGCGAATACCGCCGGAACCGAGCTTGATGTTGTGCCCGAGGATCGCGATTTCTGCTCTGCCCCGGTGGGTGTTGATCTGGCGTTTTATCGACTGGATGTCTTGTATTGCAGCAAAGTCAAGTGATCGCCGCCATATGAACGGCCGCAGCATGTCTAGGAATGCCAATCCGACTTGTTTGTCACCGGCCACCGGGCGCGCTTTTATCATAGCAGCGCGCTCCCAATTCTGCCCGGTACTTTCATAATACGTCTCCGCCGCCAACACGGAGAGCGCAGGAGGAGTTGCCCCCGGGTCGGGTCGCAAACGGAGATCAGTCCGGAATACATAACCATCGGCGGTCCGCTCACTCATAAGGGAAACAAGGTCTCGCGAAAACCGGGTAAATAGCCGCTGCAGCCCTTCTTCCCCAGTATATGGGACAACCTCCTGATCGTAGAGAATGATCAGGTCGATATCGCTGGAATAATTTAGTTCACGCGCGCCAAGCTTTCCCATCCCGAGGACGATTAAACCGCTATCTTTCTCAGGGTCGTCTGGGTCAGTTAGCTTGAGGGCCCCTTTGTCATGCATGTGGCGCAGGAGAAGTTGACAGGCCCCACTCAAAGCCGCCCCAGCGAAATCGGATAGCGCGCCGGTGATCTGGTCCAACGACCACATATTTGCGATGTCCGCTATACCGATCGCCAATGCTGCACGGCGCTTTGCGATTCGCAGCCGCCTTTTGGCCTGATCGATTGTTTCTTCAGCGATTTTGGACCGGTTGCCGGCTACAGACAAGGCTTCGGAAAACGCTACGTCGGGGCCGTCTATGAGTAAAATCCGCGAGAACTCCTGATCGGATATTAGGCAATTGCTAAGAAACGGGCTGTTTCCGAAGACAGATGAAAGCAGTTTCCAAGTCGCCCCGTCTTCCAAAGCGGCCGCTGCAAACTCTCCGATCGATTCGTCAGAGGTACGCTTGGCCGACTCGGACCAGCGCTCCAGATGAACCGACAACTGCTTCTTATTTGACGCTAGAGGCAAGGACCCATCGACTAAAGCCCAGTTTTCGAAGAATTTTGTCAATTACCCCGCTCCAAGTTATATAGAATTACCGCAAACTGCAGACGGGTCGTTTATAGGTCAATATCAGTCCGGTTTCCGCTATTCTGCAAGCATGGTTCGCAAGACATTCATCATATGCCTAGAAATATTCCTAGGGATCTCGGTCGTACTTGGGCTCCTCGGAGTGGTTTCTGCGTGGCGCTTATCACAGGGCCCGGTCTCGATAAAATTTTTATTACCGTACGCGGAGGATTTACTACACCGCTCCGAGGCCACGGTGCACGCGGAGGTCGACGACCTAATATTGACTTGGGCCGGCTGGGAACGGGCGTTGGATCTACGCGCACTGAACGTACAGCTTAACGCAGAGACCGGCGGGCGGCGCTTGGCATTCATTCGAGAGGTATCTTTCACGCTAAGCGCGCGCGCTCTTATCCGTGGCAAGGTCACACCTACCAGCCTCGAAGTCATTCGCCCTTTGATTCGGCTGTCGCGACGGGACGACGGGACGTTTCGGTTCGGTATGGGCGAACACAATAGCACTGCAGAAAATAGCGACGGAAAGCTGTTTACCGAGTTGTTAGACGAAATGTCGCTTCCACCCAACAGCGAAGGCCGCCTGAGGCATCTGAACCGGATCAGCGTAATCGGCGCTAGGCTGCTCGTTGAAGACCGGGAATTAGACATTACCTGGGGCGCAGAACAATCCAATATCAACATAGAGAGAGCTCCAAACGGTCTTCGCGCATCGTTTAATCTGACCGGGGACTTTACGACTTTTAAGCCTGACCTAAGTGGGGAAGCATACTACGATCGGGGCTCGAATAAGATCGATATTTCGACGAATTTCAAAAATCTAAACCCACGCAAACTCGCCGAGCGCTTCGCGACTATGAGCAAGCTACGGGCGCTGGACACTAACATTTCAGGTGCAATTCAGGCCCGTGTTGGACTTGACGGCACCATCGAACATGCAGGTTTCAAAGTGGATTCAGCATTCGGCTCCATTCGTATTACCGGAATTGATGCTCCATCCATCGAATTCCGAAAGATTACGGCGGAAGGCCGCTTGGTTAGAGCCCCCGACAAACTGCAGATTACATCCCTAACCGCGAATTTCGCTGACGGTACAGCCGAGGTCAAAGGCTTGATCACGCGGATAGGAGATATTGCCGTTATCGATGCGAGGCTGCAGATACCGAATTTCCCCATCAATGCATTACATAAGTTTTGGTTACCCGGCATAGCAGAAGATTCGCGCCGGTGGGTGCTTACCAATATACGGAATGGATCGATAACGAGTGCGTCTACGAGCCTAAGGGCTCGGATTGCGCTCGATGGGGAGAACAAAGGTAGTGTCGATGTTGAGTCGATTGATGGGCGATTCACGATTGCCGATTCTACCATCCATTACCTAGCCCCGATGCCGCCGATCACTAATACGACGGCGACCGGTTCATTTAGCAAAAAAAGGCTCAATTTCGTAGTTCATCGCGGCCGTGTTGGCGAGCTTCCAATCGAGGAAGGCACTGTCGACATTAGAAATATTGGCACCCCGCGCGCCGTAGTTAGCGTATCCGCCCTCGTACGTGGTGGTGTCAAGCCCGCGATAGAGCTGATCGCACATACGCGGCTGAATATGCGCCGGCGCTTGGGGTTCTCGACAGAGGATATAACCGGAATACAAGCTACTCGTCTGCAAATCGACGTCCCGCTCCTGAAAGAACTGAAGGCGGACGACGTTTCGGTCTCAGCGGTATCCAATATTGAAGACCTCTCAGTGAAAAGTGTCCTGAGAGGAAAAGGAATTAATAACGGGCGTGTAGCCCTGAAGTATAACAATGAAAGCTTAACAGCATCCGGAAACGCTGTTTACGCGGACACGTCGATCAGCTTCAAGTGGATGGAGGACTTCTCTAACAGTCGGTCTATTAAGCGACGCATAGAAGCAGGCTTGACCGCCAAAACGCGAATAGCAAAGATTTTTGATCTGCACTATCCGGGGATTCTCGATGGGCCAGTACCTTTGAATCTGGTTTACGAGCAACAGCAAAATAATAATGCCGAACTTTCTGCAAGCCTGGACCTTCAAGACGCAAAATTGTTTGTCCCGGGTTTCGACTGGGTAAAGCTCCCAGGCCGCCCAGGAAACGCACGACTGTCAGCATCATTCCGGAATGGTTCAATCACTAATATTAATCAATTCAACATCAAATCGGGCACCTTCTCGACGTTAGGGAATGTCGCGTTTGCGCCGCGGGACAATGAAGAGGGGCGACCAATCTCCAAGCTTAGGCTGGACAACTTCAAACTTGGGCCTACAGAATTTTCTGCGGACATCGTACGTCGCAAATTCGGGGGGTACGACATCAAGGTCAAAGGTCCCGGTCTCGATGCATCTCCCTTCCTCAGTAAGAGTATCGAAGACTTCGACAACCCGAATTTACCGGCATTCCGATTAACCGGTAAACTTAAAAAACTGTGGATTGGCCCCAGCGCACCAACGAGTAATGTCGGATTGGAGCTGCATTACGACGGCAAACACTGGCAGCATATCAACGTGGCAGGCGCGCTTCCCGACGGGGGTAAGGCTATAGAGATTCGCATGCTGCCCAACGTGGAGGGACATGTATTGGCACTCTACTCAGCAGATGCCGGCGTATTTTTGCGGGCTTTAGACATTACCGACACGATCATAGGTGGAACGATAGAGATAGCGGGCACCCGAAAAGGCAACCCCGACGCGCCTTGGACCGGAACCGCAGAAATGAAGAGGTTCGGCGTCGCCAATGCCCCTGGTATAGCCCGCCTTTTCACCATCGCGTCACTTACCGGGATCGGTAACCTAGTCGCTGGCAGAGGGATCCAATTCAAACAAGTCCGGTTACCGTTCGTATTCGCAGAAAATACCGCCATCATCAAGGATGCGCAGGGGGTCGGCTCTGAGTTGGGAATCACTGCATCAGGCAAAATCGATTTTGGCACAGACACGATCGATATCAATGGGACTATTGTTCCGGCTTATACGTTAAACAGTCTACTAGGAAAAATCCCAATCATCGGCACCATATTGAGTGGTGAAAAAGGTGGCGGCGTTTTTGCTTCCTCGTACAAGGTTTCGGGGCCCGTCGAAAATCCAAAAATATCAGTCAATCCCCTTTCCGCACTGGCTCCAGGGTTTTTGCGTAAGCTCATGCAGGGCGTCGAGGGGATAAATGAAGGCAAAACGCCAGCCCAAGAAGAAAGCCTCGAAAAAGACGGACCTCTGAACAGGACGACAAGCCAATGATCCGCATTTATACTTCGGCAAAACGCCTTTCTCACGGGATGACGTTCACGCACCCACTGGCGGCAGCGATTTCTCTACAGCAGGAAGATCGTCTATACACCGGAACCAATTAGAAAGTTTTGGACGATTTTGCCGCCATCTGAATTGTGGAATTCGCCGTTCGAGATCCAATGCGCAGAAAAGCAAAAGCTGCGGCTTGGTCAGATCTCCTTGGAACGACCTGTCGCCAATCACTTCTTCGAAATAGTCAGCGAGCCGCAGCGCGCGCCGATGTTCATGGTCTATCAATTTCGGAGATTGTTCGTCGATCGGGCGTTTGATCTCTCGCGCCCAGTTTGACAGGCCATCAAGCATGCTTCGAGCCGTCGCCTCGAACCGACGGGACGGCCAGTGTTTCTCGCCATCGGGAACGCTGTAGCGTCGTGGCGACGATAATGCATCAAAATAGTCGACGATAAGATCAGTGTCTTCCATTCCGCTGCCATCAGCCAGTAGTAAGAAAGGAATTCGTCCGGACGGGTTAACCGCCAGCAGCGGATCGTTTGGCTGGCGCGTCCGCGTCCAAACTAAGTCGACCTGAGCCGACAAGCCCTTATCATGCATTGCGATCATCGCCAGGCGGGCGTAAGGAGACGTTGTGGTAACGTAGAGTTTCATAGGGAGTGCATACCAACCGTTCTACGACTTTCTGACCAGCACATGCCGTTTCTTGCCGGCTGACAGCTTGATCACGCCGTCGCCGTCGACATCGGCGGCCGAAACGATAGTATTCTCATCCTCGATTTTGTCGTCGTTTAGCCTTGCGCCGCCCCCGCGGATCAAACGGCGGGCTTCGCCGTTACTGTTGGCAAGACCGGCGCGAGCCAATAGTGCGAACGCGGTGACCCCAGCGGTCAGTTCGGCAGCCGGGATATTTACCGTCGGTAGCCCCCCCGCAATTTGCCCCTTTTCGAAGGTCTTGGTGGACGTGGCGGCCGCTTCGTCTGCAGCAACGCGCCCATGGCACATCGCGGTAGCCTCCGTCGCAAGGATTTTCTTGGCAATGTTCATCTCCTCGTCCTGCAAAGCTGCTAAACGTTCCGTTTCCTGCAGTGGCAGGTCAGTGAACAGCCGCAGGAACCGACCGACATCTGCGTCCGCCGTGTTCCGCCAGAATTGCCAGTATTCGTATGCACTAAGCCGGTCGGAATTCAGCCACACAGCGCCATCTGCCGTCTTGCCCATTTTGGCACCAGATGCCGTGGTAATTAGTGGCGTGGTCAGCCCGAAAACCTGAGCTCCCTCGGCACGTCGGGCGAGTTCCACACCGTTGACGATATTACCCCATTGGTCGGAACCGCCCATCTGAAGCACGCAGTTATGCCGGCGGTTCAACTCCATGAAATCGAAGGCCTGAAGGATCATATAATTGAACTCGAGAAACGACAAAGGCTGCTCACGCTCGAGCCGCATTTTCACCGATTCGAAGCTCAGCATGCGGTTGACCGAAAAATGCCGACCATACTCGCGTAGAAACGGAATATAGGTCAGTTGGTCAAGCCAATCCGCATTGTCGACCATAACGGCGTCGTTCGGCCCGTCTCCGAACGTAAGAAATTTCTCGAACACACCCCGGATACCGGCTTTGTTGGCGTAAATGGTTTCGTCAGTAACCATCTGACGGGCATCATCTTTGCCGGAAGGATCGCCAACCTTTGTAGTCCCCCCACCTATAAGAACGATCGGCCTGTGCCCGGATTTTTGAAACCAGCGAAGCAGCATGATCGGCAGCAACGACCCCACATGCAAGGAGTCGGCCGTGCAATCAAACCCGATGTAGCAGGTACTCGGCTGACTTTCGTTGAGCGTACTATCCAATGCCTCGATATCAGTGCATTGATGCACGAAGCCTCGCTCTGTAACGGTTTTTAGAAAAGAAGAATTTGGATCGCTCATGGTCAGGGTCCATATGTCGATAAGCGACGTTTGGTATCACAGCGGATCGTCGAAATCCACGCCGACTCGATGTGGTCCACCGCAAAATAAATTGCGTACTTACCCGCCGATCGCCAGACTAGATGAAAAGCAAGGGGAAATATTGATGAAACCACAGAGACACGGTCCGTTTTCCTACACGCCGATAAACCGGAGACCAAAAATCATTTGGCCCCAAAACAATCATATCGCACTGTGGATCATACCGAACATTGAAACTTTTCCGCTG
>JAYYZV010000041.1:0-20106 GCA_036339975.1 Pseudomonadota bacterium
TTGTACGGCTTTCGCCATAACGACAACTGCAGAGCTGGCATTGGTACCCTGATCGAAAGGCGTGTAGTCAGTATTAACGGCGGGATAGCTGACGCGCTCGAGCGGTGCGTTCAGCAACTCAGCAACTATCTGCGATAACGCTGTATGGACACCCTGCCCTATTTCCACCGTCCCACACTGAAGATAGATGCCGCCATTAGTTGTTATCCGGATCCGAGCCTGCGCCGGCTTGTTGACGCCTCCGGCGTCCTTGAAACCGATAGAAAGACCCATACCACGGCCGTTACCCGACTTACGGTCCCGGTATCCGATCCGGTCGGCAACAAGCGACATCCCAGTCCTTAAGTCGGAGTCCATGCCGCTTTCACCCGGAACGTACGCCTCGCCAAGGTCTTTCAAATTCTGGAAACGCAAGTCCATAGGATCACGCCCAAGCTTTCGGGCGATGATATCAATCTGAGATTCCGACGCCCAGGTAGCCTGAGTACCACCGAAACCACGATAGGGGCCGGCAGGCGTCGTATTCGTCAGAATGCAGTCGCAGTCGATCTCAAGATGCTTCCACTTGTAAGGTCCAGGCAGTCGGTAACCCGCCTTTTCCGCGACCAAAGGGCTGGCATCTGAATAGGCCCCGGAATCCAACAGAACGCGGCCGCTGCGAGCAACAAACGCCCCATCCGCCATTACACCCGACTTTAATTCGAGAACCGCCGCGTGCTGACACTGCGTCAGGAAATTTTCCTCCATTGTCATGCAATATCGCACGGGGCGACCACACAACCTCGCCAACCGTATCGCTATCGGCTCCGCCTTGCAGTTGTTTTTAGCTCCATAGCCAGCACCAATATAGGGCACGTTAACCCTAATGAGGTTTTCCGGATGCTGAAACACCCGCGCCAACTCCTTACGCAACGGAAACGGGTTCTGACAACTGCTCCACACCTCAATTACGTCGCCTTGATACCGCGCAACTGAGACAAATGGTTCGAGATGAAAATGCTGGTCCCGAGAAAACAGGAAGCGGTCTTCGAAAATGTGATCACATTTCTCGAACGCCGACATAGTATCACCGGTTTCGTATGAGAAGCGGTAGCAATTATTCGGCCCGATCCGCCGGTAACCGCTTGCGCCGTGACCGTAAGGGGGGATAACCCCCGGTGGCTCCTCCTCAAACAGCTCGGCTGCGTCGTCGGCCATCGCCTCTTCCACGGTCGACATAACCGGCAGCAGGTCGTATTCCACTTTTATTTTCTCTAGTGCGGCAACCGCCTCACACTCGGTCTCTGCCGCAACCGCTGCGACAGCATCCCCGATGTACCTGACCTTGTCCATCGCTACGATCGGCTGATCCTTGATAAAATATCCGTAAACTGGACTAAGACCTTGAAGCTCGTCTCGCGTTAGAACGGCGTGAACGCCAGGCATGGCGCGGGCTGCCGATGCGTCTACCGAAACGACGCGCGCATGGGCATGTGGCGAACGCAAGACTTTGGCATGCAGCATACCGGGGAAGCTAACATCAACCGTGAACACGGCGGTTCCGGTCGTTTTCGGAACAGCGTCGGTGCGGGGCAGGTCAGCACCAACTACATGCAGTTCCGGAGACACCTCATTCATGGGATGTTTCCTTCGCGCGCCTGGCTGCATCTTCCACCGCTTCTATGATCATTTCGTATCCAGTACAGCGGCAGATATTTGCGCCCATCCATTGCCTGATGTCGTCTCGCATCGGCGATGGGTTCTCGTCCAGCAAGGCGCGAGCAAGCATTATCATACCCGGGGTACAGTAACCGCACTGGAAGGAGCTATGGTCAACGAAAGCCGTCTGCACAGGGTCCAGTTCTCCATTCGCACCGGCGAGACCTTCAATGGTCCTGACATCGCTTTCCGCCGCCTGCCAGGCAAACGTGCTACAGGATGCCGCCGGTTTGCCGTCGAGTAAAACAGTGCAAGCGCCACAAGCGCCGAGATCGCAGGACAATTTTGTCCCGGTAAGACCGGCCCTTTCACGCAGAACGTCTATTAACATCTCCTCGGAACGGACCTCAAAGGACGTTTCTTCGTCGTTTAAACAGAAAGAAACATGCACTAGATCGTCCGCCATTACCTAATTTCCGTTTGAGAGTTTCTGGTAAAGGCGCGACGCCAATACGCCCACCATCCGTCGCCTGTACTCAGCTCCGCCCAAGGGGTTATCAAGAGGGGCCGGCAGAAGGCCGGAAATAGCTCCGTCGTCCACGGCCCCCGCACCGACCCGGAATACTGGCTGAGAGAACGCGCACCCGACACCAATCGCGTGTCTGCCCTCTTCAACCGAAACCGCGACGCTCACCACAGGCTTGAGGCTCCGGTCGAAAAGCATTCTCCGGCGTGCACCGAACGGTATTCTCACGGCAATCAACAGACCTCTCGCCGGGAAGGCCTGCTGGCCCTTGTGAGCCGCAACAACGACCTCTCCTTCGTACGTGGAAAATACAAACTCGGCATTTAGAACGCCTAGAATCACCAGACCGTCGTATGCGGCTTCACCAGCTAGAATATTGCCACCCAAGGTTCCGGCCGCACGGACCCGAACATTTCCGATAGTAGTCCAAGCGACTTGGAAATCTGGAAGTTTTTCCGCAAGGAGTTTGCTCGTCTCAATATCCCTATGGGTAGCGAGAGCACCTATTTTGATGTGATCTCCCTCTTCAGCAATCATCCGCATACCGTCGATCGAAGAGATATCTATCACCGTATCCCATCTGTCACCGCCCCGCATGCGACGGATCAGGTCTATACCACCTGCTATGAACGTGCTTTGCGGTTCGTGTGCCAACGCCTCCACCGCTTCTCGAGGCGTAGACGACCGGATAAGCCTAAATGGCGATATCGCGCGGTGGGATCTGGAAATCCATCCGGAATCTGTTACGTGGGCGTACATCATTCAGCTTTCAACAAATGTCGTCGTTTGTTCAAATAAAATCGGCTTCCCCAAAGTCGGCCGTAAAGGGGTCGGGCTAGACCGATCGGAAACCGCACTGCTTGAACCGCTGCCGGTTTGACCATTTAAGTTCCGCTTCTTCCATATTGTTCTTGTATTTTACATGATTGACAGCCCGTCAGTCCCATAACTCTTGTCCAGTCTCGGGCCGTACTGACCACAATATAGTTACGGAAGCGGTATTTCCTGTTCATTTTCCGGGACATTCCACGCGCGGCGCGTAGCTGGTCTGTCGAGAACTTCAAGATACCACCGCTTCACATTAGAAAATTCGTTCAGGTCGACGGACTGCCAGTTGAACCGAGCCACCCACGGCCAAACCGCCATATCCGCGATGGTATAGTCGTCACAAGCAAGAAAACCCGATTTTCCAAGCCTTTCGTCCATGACCCCATACAACCGCTTGGTTTCATTGTGATACCGATCTTCTGCGTACGGTACCTTTCCCGAATTATGCCTCGTAAAATGATGGCACTGACCGAACATTGGCCCGACGCCGCCCATTTGAAACATAAGCCATTCGATAGTTGACCACTTTTTTTCCGGATCCTTGGGCCAGAAATTACCCGTCTTATCTGCGAGATACATCATGATCGCTCCTGACTCCATCAGCGACTTCCCGTTGTCGTTGTCGACGATGGCTGGGATCTTATTATTAGGGCTGATTTTAAGAAATTTCGGCGCGAACTGTTCGTCTTTCGCAATGTTGATGGGGTGCGTCTTATATTCGAGGCCGCACTCTTCGAGCATCAGCGAGACTTTTCTGCCGTTAGGTGTAAACCAGGTATAGAGATCGATCACGACTTAGGTTCCTTTCAGTTCGTAGCACAAGACATTCGCGAGAGATATCAGTCGGAGAGGTCGACGGCTCTCACGTCGGCTTTGATTTCCTTGGCTTCGCCGCCACTGAAATTCAGTTCCACCTTAACCTCGTTCGGATCCATCAGGAAAAGCTGGAACAGTTCTTGGTCATCCACCTGGCGGGTCGAATAAGGGACGCCTTTGTCATCCAGATGTTCCATCATTGCTTTGAGGCCCGTCGCCCGAAAGGCTACGTGGTCGACAACTCCCGATCCCATAGTCGCGGTTGACTGCTGTCCCAGATATTTCCGTCGGTTTTTCGACACGTTCTCGCCGCCCACGGTAATATGGAGGACCGCCTCATCGCCTAAATAGAGCCAGCGGACAGGCATCTTGAAATCGGGGTGCGGTCCTTCTTTCATACCCAGAACTTCGGTATACCATTTAACCGTGCCGGCCAGATCCCCCGTCTGGATCAGAAAGTGTTCAAGATGGGTAAGCGGCATATTGGTTCATGTCCAAATTTCCCCGGATTTACAGGGATCGTAAATGATTTCTGCACAATACCAACTAAGACGTAAATGAGGTATAGCTGCCGAGTAATTCTCGGGGAGACTCCTTAATGACAGCCTACTGGCTTGCGCGCGCAAAGATTAACAATCATGACGAATATATGAAATACGCAACGCAGGTGCCGACAATCCTTAAAAAATTTAACGGAAAAATTCTGACGCGCGGTGGAAATCACAAAACACTGGAAGGCCGTGATTATTTTGAACGATTTATCATTATCGAATTTCCTTCTTTGGAAGAGGCGGAAGCCTGCTTTAATTCAGACGAATATCAATCAGCTGCAATGTTTCGCCGGCAAAACAATGTTGGAGATAATGAGCTCACGATCGTCGAAGCCGGCGATTTAACTCCCGCAATTTGACGGGCGGCAATCCAACATCCAAGATGTCTCTAGGCGTAAGCTGCGCATCGGAATTGCACTGCACCACGCAAGATTATCTTGCTTTGATAAGAGGAACAGGCGTTGACACTAGGTAACGGCAGCGAATCGAGTATTCGCCTCGCCGCCGATATCGGCGGCACCTTTACAGATATCGCAGCTTTTGACCTATCAGACGGTGGTCTAGTGTTCGGTAAAACACTGTCCACTCCTGATAACCTCATCGACGGGATCGCAACTGGCGTAGACAAGGCCAAAACCGGCTTCCCGCAGGCTAGCCTTTTCCTCCACGGGTCAACCGTAGCTATCAACACAATGTTGGAACGCACCGGCGCTAAGACCGCGCTACTAATCACAGAGGGGTTCCGGGATATATACGAGATAGGCCGTGTGAACCGACCTGACGCGTATAACCTTTTCTTCCAAAAACACGAGCCGCTTGTCGAACGCGCACTACGTTTTGAGGTAAACGAACGTCTATACGCAGAGGGTGAGGTATTCAAACCGCTGGACGAAAGCCGCGTCCGCGAGACATGCGCCCGGCTTCGTGATGAAGGTGTGGAATCCGTCGCTATCCTACTTTTGCATTGCTACGCTAACCCGGCGCACGAACGGCGCGTTCGGACAATCGTGGAGGAAGAACTGCCAGAAGCCTTCGTGTCAACGTCGCACGAGCTGAGTCAGGAATATCGGGAGTTCGAACGTTGTTCAACAGTTGTCGCAAATGCTTACATAGGCCCGAAGGTGAAAAACTATATCAGTGGCATCGACGACCGCATCCGCGCCGACGGGTTTGGTGGATCATTCCTAGTCGTACAATCCACCGGAGGCTTGTATGACGGTGATCAGGCGCAGCAACAGTGTGTACGCATGCTAGAATCCGGACCGGCGGCGGGCGTTATTGGCACTCAGGCGCTCTGCGATGCCATCGGGCTCAAAAACGCTATCGCCTTTGATATGGGCGGAACCACGGCGAAGGCTGGAGTTATTTATGAAGGTGCAGCACTTACCACCGGAAGCGCGCTGATCGGCGGATACGAACGTGCACTTCCGGTCCAGATCGCCATGATGGATATTTTCGAAGTAGGCACAGGAGGGGGCTCGATCGCTCGCGTCGCGGACGAAGGAGGTCTGCGAGTAGGTCCTCAAAGCGCAGGGGCGCAGCCTGGGCCGGCGTGTTACGGGCAGGGCGGAAATATACCTACCGTAACAGACGCAAATGTCTACCTTGGGCGTCTATCGCCGGATCGTTTTCTGGGTGGGGAGATGTTGCTTGACGTTACTGCCGCGGGCAAAGCGATTGACAAAAATGTAGCCGGTCCACTGGGCTTGAAAAAAGCGGATGCTGCACAAGGCATACTCCGTATAGCGATTACGGCGATGTCCCATGCAGTCAAAGCCGTAACCACGGAACGGGGCCTCAATGCAGGCGACTTTGCGATGGTTGCCTACGGCGGCGCGGGACCGCTTCACGCAAGTGATATCGCACGGGAGATGGGTATTGGGAATGTGATTGTGCCCTATTCTCCAGGTCATTTTTCGGCTTTTGGGATGCTGTTCTCGGATCTCCGTTACGACTATGTCCGTTCACGCTTTACACGCCTTGCCGATGCAAACTTCGATGAACTTGAAACAGTGTTTAGGGAGCTCGAAGCCGAAGGCCTCGCCGAACTTGAGAGAGTTTCGACCACACCGGAACAGGTTATCGTCAGCCGCGCCGCTGATATGCGTTATGTCGGACAGGAGCATTCCGTCACAGTAGATCTGAACGCCGATCTTTTCGCGAACGAAGACCGAGCCGGAATTAAGAAACGATTTGATGCCGTTCACGACCGACGCTACGGCACCTGCGCACCTCAGGAACGCAGCGAAATCGTTAGTCTGCGGTTAACCGTGACCGGGATTCTCGAGAAACCGGAGCTTCAACGCATCGACCGCGGCAAAGAAAAACCGAGCCCTCAAGCGCATAATCGTGTGCGGCAAGTGCAGTTCGGCGCTGAAAAAGTCGCTACCGATACATGGGATCGGAGCCGGCTAGTCGCGGGCAACACCGTCATTGGACCTGCGCTGATAGAAGAGTACGCCTCGACCACAGTGCTTCATCCGGGCGACACGCTCGTAGTCGACGATTATGGCAATCTCAACATTTCCATCGGAAGTGACGTCTCATGAACACCTCATCAGCAACTTCAGATCCCGTCGTCACCGAGATTGTGCGGAATGGCGTTATAGCGATCACGGAGGAGATGAAATCAAATCTGATGCGTACCGCGTACAATATGATCATATACGAAGCTTTAGATTTTACGGTGGGGCTTTTTACCGAGAAAGGCGAAACCATTTCCATCGGTCTAGGCCTGCCAATGTTCATTCGCGGTATGGCGGAGACGATCAAGGCCAAGCTTGATCATTACGGTCCGGAAAACATCAAACCAGGCGATATATTGCTAACCAATGACGCATATATCACTGGTAGCCATTTGAACCATCTGACCTTCTCGATGCCCATTTTTCTCGAAGACGAACTAATCGGTTTCGCATGCTGCATGGCGCACTGGCCCGACATCGGCGGCACCTTGGACGGCATTACAACGGATATCTACTCCGAAGGCCTGCAAATTCCCATCGTGAAGTATCAGCGCGAAGGTGTTGTAAACGACGAAATCGTTGAAATCATCCGCGCCAACGTCCGGCTGCCCGACCGCGCAATGGGCGATCTACGGGCACAACTAACAGCCATTACGACCGGTGAACGACGTTACCTTGAGCTTATCAGGCGGTATGGCCGAAAAGAGGTGGCCGCGTCGATTTCCGATATTATGGACCAATCTGAACGTGCCGCCCGGGCACGCACATTGTCCATCCCCGACGGTGTCTATGAGGCGGAATCCTATATGGATGATGACGGGGTCAGCATCTCAGACCGCATCCCTATACGGGTGAAAGTGATTGTGGAAGGCGACGAGATGACAGTTGATCTATCCGAAGTCGCGGAGCAAGTACGCGGTTTCTATAATTCCGGTATCACCACCGGACACGCTTGTTCGCAGGTGGCCTTCAAATGCATCACCTCCCCGACGGACTACCCGATCAATGACGGATCATTCCGCAACTTGAGAGCCGTTGTTCCGCCCGGCCGCGTGATCAGCGCGGTAAAACCCGCGCCAATGCGCTGGTGGATGACATTTCCGATGACGATCGTTGATACGGTTTTCAAGGCACTAACGCCCGCCATTCCGGAACGTACTATCGCCGGTCATCATGCCGACCTAGTGATCGGAATGCTAAATGGAATCAACCCTCGGAACAACGAATTCTATATTGCGTTCATCGGACCAACGGGCGGCGGTTGGGGTGCCAAACAGAGGGAGGACGGTGTTAGCGCGACCGTTTGCATAAACGACGGCGACACCCACAACAGCCCCGCAGAACAACTAGAATCAAAATATCCGTTTCTGATCGAAAATTACGCGTTGCGGGAAGATTCAGGTGGCGCCGGCGAATATCGTGGCGGACTCGGCTGCGAGAACACCGTGCAGGCGCGCGCCGATTTTATGCTAAACGCACAAGTCGAACGTATGCATTGCAAACCGTGGGGACTTGAAGGTGGAAAGGAAGCCGAGGGTAACTCTGTTGTTCTGCGGGCAGACGGCCAATGGAAGGAAGACTATCCGAATGCCAAGCTGCTGACCGCCCGGATCAAGGTGGGAGACGCCTTCGCTGTTCGCTCAGGCGGTGGCGGTGGGTTCGGTAACCCGCGAAAGAGGCCCGCTGAAACAGTCGCCGATGATGTCCGCCAAGGATACGTCAGCGTCCAGTCAGCCCGCAACGATTACGGCGTCGTCTGTGATGAATTTGGCAGTCTCGACGCCGCTGCAACCAAGAAACTACGATCATAAAGCCAGACGGATTAATCCAGAGGCATTGAAATCATGCCATCCGCAAGCTTCGGCTCAAACCAGGTCGATTTAGGCGGCATGATCATGTTCGCATCCGCGACAGACATCAGGTCGACGAGGCTGGTCGGGTATAGCGTGAAACCAATTGCCATTTCTCCGGAGTCTACACGCCGGGCAATTTCCTCAGGCCCGCGGGACCCCCCAACGAAATCAATACGAGCGTCCGTTCTCTGGTCTTCGATACCCAGTAAAGGAGACAATATAGAACGGGACAGAATTTGCACATCCAGACTTTCGACCGGGTCTGCCGTTTCCTCAGGATTAATCGGTGCAATCAGCGACCAAGCCCCATCGAGATACATACCGAACGTGCCTGCTGTCAGTGGACGAAGAGGTTTAGGCACCGGATCAATCGTGTAGATTTTCGATAACGCCGCAAGAAATGTCGCGGCGTTCATCCCCCCTAAATCCTTCACTACTCGATTGTAATCTAGGATGCTCAATTCATCATCGGGGAAACTTACGGCGAGAAATCCGTTATAGGACTCACTTCCGTCGTGAAACGGGTTGGCATCCCGCCGCGCTTCGGCCACACGCGCGCCGGCGGCAGAACGATGATGGCCGTCAGCAATGTAGATAGCGTCCATACTATTTAAAGCGGCGGCGATCGCATCAACCGCATCTGTTTCGGAAACCACCCAGAGCTCGTGCCTCGCATCGCCGACATTTGCAGCTACGGCCGCCGGCTCGCCAGCCGAGGCAGAATTCAGAAGCGCCGATAGCCGTGCATCCGAGCGGTGCACTGTAAGCACAGGGCCCGTGATCGCGTTGATCGCATCTATCTGTCGTACCCGATCGTCCTCCTTGGAGGGGCGGGTCAATTCGTGTCTCTTGATCCGGTTCCGATTATAAGCCTCTACCGATGCGGAAACTGCCACCCCGGTCTGGGATCTGCCATCTGCCGTTATCCGATAGACATAAAAACATGGTGATATGTCGCGGACCAAAAGCCCTGACTCTTCTAGGCGCTTAAAGTTTTTAGCCGCGGTCTCATAGACTTCATTTGCATAGGGGTCCGTGCCCGGCGGTAGATCGATTTCTGCCCGCGAAACGTGGAAGAAACAGTGAGGCTTCCCCGAGGACAGCGTGCGCGCTTCTTCAGCATTAACCACATCATACGGCGGAGCGGCGATATCGTCAGCCCATCCCGTAGCAGGCCTCATCCCCGCAAAGGGCCGCACAAGGATTGGGGTGTCAGAAGCCATATCTGGTGCAATTTAAGGCAATGAGTAGCTCAATTAATTTACAGGGAGGCTGCTGCTGCATGCCGCTAGCTCTCTATTCTACCATAATATCATGGGGCCCTCCGGACGGCGAGTCGCGCTTCGGCCGGTTCGGCGCTACAATAGGCAGAGCAACCGACGGAGTTTATATGGCCAGAGATTTTGAAGATCATTGCTGGAAAGACGTGATATCTCCAGACGTTATGAGAATATACGAGCCGTACCAGAGGGAATTATATGTCGGCAGTCGGCCGGCATTGCTCGCCATCGACCTCTACAACTTCGTCTACCGCGGAGACCCCGCGAAATACCCGGAGGAACTGGTTGAGGAATTTCCAAGTTCGTGCGGCAAGTTTGCCTGGGATGCGCTCGAACCTACCAAGACACTATTTGCCGCCTGCCGCTCCGCTGCCTTACCTATCATTTATCTTACCGGTTCGGTTCGGAAAGGAAGGGTACGGTCGACCAACCGGCAAACAGGATATGACGTCGACGATAACATGATGGATATCCACCCCGCCTTCGAACCTCAGGACGACGATATTGTTATCCGAAAGGAACGGGCCAGTGCTTTCCATTCCACACCCCTGGTGGCGCAGCTGACGCGGTTGGGAGTGAACAGTCTCATCGTCTGCGGAGAGAGCACTTCGGGCTGCGTCCGCGCCTCGGTCGTCGATGCCTATTCATACGGGTATCACGCTACCATTGCCGAGGAATGCGTCTTCGACCGATCAGAACTTTCACACAAAATTAATCTCTTCGATATGCACCACAAGTATGCAGACGTGATGGTCGTTGATGAAATTGTGGCGCACCTTGAACAATCCTATCCTTCAGCACAGGCAGCGGAGTAAAGACATGTCTACAGTGGTCGAGCAATCGGAAACGCGTGTGGAGCTGCAAGCGTCTCTAGAAAAACACTGCAAAACCTTCGCAACCCGCGAGGCCAATTCACGGGTATGGTCCCTCGAGACAGAGGTGGATAAAAAGTATGCTCGCACCCAGCGCCGTTATCTGGGTACGAGCGGCAACGTGGAGCACACGGATCCGAAGGCTTTGATGGGAGCACACTTCACTCTGACAGTCCTTGAACAGCCTTCCGGGCATAAGCAGCCCATGCATCATCATGCCGAAGAGGAGGTGTTTTTCGTTCTAAAAGGACATCCGACAATTATATGGGAATATGCGGGCGAGATCGTCAAAAGAAAGCTGGAGCCCTGGGACATGATCTACAATCCACCGGGCCAGGTACACGGCGTAATAAATGAAACCGACGAACCCTGTTTTTTTCAGGTTATGTTGGGAAACCCGCGGCCTGACAGGCCTAAATATATGGACCCTGTTTTGCGGGGCCTGCAAGCCGCTGACCGGCCGGACGAAGAGGTCCGCGAAAACGACTGATTATGGGTACTACGCAGTTAAAACTGTCCCGGTGTGTCGAGGGTAATTCCTGCTGCGGTCGGAGCGATAGAATGTGACGCCAGCTTAAAAGCGATACTTTGAAAATGGCAGGTACTAGCAACTTAAATTACTAGAATTCATTACAACCTGAATTTTTTTAAAATAACCGTTGAGGCTTTCTGAAGACGACCAGACAGGGAATATTGTTAAAAAGGAAGAGAAGTAAGGACTATGAGTGCAAAACTTCAGCTCACGCTGGCCTGCGGCGACTATGAAATAGTCAAACACCTGAAAGACGGATCTATCACGCCCGACGGCATAGAACTCAACGTTCTGACAGACATGGATTCGTCTTCCCGTCACTGGCGGATGATAAGGAACGAAGAATTCGACGTGTGCGAGCTTTCCAGCTCTTCTTACTTGATGGCGAAAGACCGTGGGCGAGCATTTTCAGCGATCCCTGTATTTCTACATCGAAGATTTCGGCATGGTTTTATTTTCGTAAACACCTCGAAAGGCATTACGAAACCCCAAGATCTCAACGGAAGGAGGGTTGGTATAAAAACATATCAAGCCACAGCGGTGCTATACCTGCGCGGCCTTCTTGCCGACGAATACGGTGTAGATCTGACCAGCATTGACTGGGTTACAGAGCTAGAAGAGGAAATCCCTTTTGAGGCGCCACCGGGCGTCAATATTACTCAGGCGCCGTCAGGGTCTGATATCTCGGAACTGCTGGCTGAAGGTAACATCGACGCTGTGATTCACCCGGATATCATTCGGCCCATTTTACGTGGAGACGAGCGGGTAACTAGATTATTCGAGGATTACCGAACAGAAGAAGAGGCCTATTACAAACGCACTGGCATCTTTCCAATTATGCATGCAACGGCGATCCGCGACGAAGTGCTCCAAGAACACCCTTGGGTAGCCAACAACCTTGCGCAGGCTTTCGAAAAAGCGAAGCATGCGGCCTATCGGAGAATGAGTAATCCGCGGATTGTGCCATTGGCATGGTTTCTCGACGAATGGGACGCCCAGCGGGCATTGTTGGGACCGGACCCTTGGGAATATGGATTGACCCCAGCCAACCGAAGAAACCTAGAAACCCTGATCCAATATTCGAAGATGGGTGGTCTGATAACGAAATTGGACAGCGTCGACGAATTTTACATGGATGTAATGCTGGACTCTCGAGGGCGGGGTGAATGGGCGAGTGTTTAAAGGTGAAAACAACTAGCTAATGCGGCGCTTCCTTGCCTACCAAGGTGGTGCGCTGGAGAAGGCGGCGTTCCTCACGCGGGAAATCGGTACGCGCATGGGTGACACAGCGGTTATCCCAAATCACTAGATCACCCGGTCTCCAGACATGCTCGTAAATTATTGCCGGATTTTCACCCGCGGCAAAAAGCTCTTCCAACAGCGCATCGCTCTCTTCTGGGTCGAGCCCCTCGATGCGGGCCGTCATCAAACGGTTAACGTAGAGGGCTTTTTTACCCGTCTCAGGGTGCGTGATGAAGATGGGATGGGCGTAGTGGCCAATTTTTGTAAGATCAAGGTCTACACCAGGGCGTTCTGTTCGTTTGTAATCATGAACCTGCAACGCTTTCGAGCCTTCCAGCCTTGAGCGAGTTTCCACGGCAAGATTTTGATAGGCAGCATACATATTAGCAAATTTTGTATTGCCACCATGAGACGGTAGATCCACCGCGTATAGCATCGTCGCCGTGTGAGGGACTTCCGTGTAGCACATATCGCTGTGGAACCACATTTCACCGTCATGGGCGAGCCCAAGCGGTTTACCGTCAACGCGAACATTGGACACGATCATGACTTCGGGGGGTAGGTCGGGAATGATGTCGCGAACCGCCTGCGACGGCATGCGAGGTCGTCCAGGCTCGCCAAGCTGCGCCGTAAAAGCAACCAGTTGTTGCGGTGTAAGACTTTGATCTCGGATAATTAGGACCTGATGGTCGTACCAAGCCTGTAACAGAGAATCTATCGTATCGACCGATAGCTTTTCAGATAGATCGAGCCCTTCGATCTCTGCGCCGAGCGGCGCTCCGACGGTTTTGACGTCCAATGTATCAAGATTAGCCATTATATCCCTCGCGTCAGTCTTCCCGCATCATATCGATTATCGCGCTGTACAGATCCCCATCTGGATCGCCCAAATGCCCAACGATAGTATAATGGTGACAGTCTGGCGCAGGAATTTCATCTACTGCAAGGCCTTTTGCGCTCCAGGCTGCATAGAGCTCCGCCTGATGACGTTTGAATTCATCAGTTTCAATCCCCCCAACGGAAAGTATCAGTGGAATATCGGACAGCGGATCGAGGTACAGCGGGCTATTTCTCAATACGTCCTCTTCCTTTAGACCCAATACGTCGTTTACGAAACAAAGACGGATCGGTTCCATGTCGTAAAGGCCTGACATCGCGCAGGCTCCAATTATGGGGCTGGCCGGCAGACTGCTATCGAAATTCTTCCAGTCCGTCGCAAGCATCATCGCCGTCAGGTGCCCGCCGGCAGAATGCCCCGCCAGATAAAGACGGTCGCGATCCACACCGATCTCGGCCGCATGGTGCCAGATCCAGGACACTGCGCGGCGGCAATCGCTTACCATCTGATCCAACGTACCGACCGGAGCAAGTGTGTAGTTCAGTGTAATAAAACTGATTCCTGCATCTAGAAAGGCAGGCGCGATGTAGGTGGTATCATTTTTGTCGGAAAGCTGCCAATAACCGCCATGAATATAGATCAGCGCGGGTCCTCCACCCCGTCCACTTGAAGGAGGAAAAACATCGAGCCGCTCTCCTGAACTATCCCCGTACGCAATGTCGAGGCGCCCGTTTATTCGATGGCGGATCCGGGCGCTCTCATTTTCACGGTGAGAAATCACCTCCGGGACATCAGGCCAGATCGGTCTCAGATTATATTGCGCGTTTAGGGCATCTTGATCGTAGCCACGGTAAATTAACGACAAGACAACTCCCCCAACTTATTATCGGTAGACAACTTTTATTCAGTGCTTATGTTCGTCGCGCCATGACGATTAGACTTTACAATACACTGAGCCGTAGCAAGGAAGAATTCGTTCCTTCCGACCCGGAACGGGTTACGATGTATGTCTGCGGACCGACTGTCTATTCATATGCACATATCGGAAACGCACGGCCCGCTGTTGCATTCGACGTTCTTGTTCGTTTGCTGAGACATCAATGGCCCAACGTCGTATTTGCCAGAAATATTACAGATATTGACGACAAGATTAATGCCGCTGCCGCGGAGCAAGGCGTCGAGATCGGTGACATCACCGGAAAATTCGAAAAAATATATATAGAAGACATGGCGTCCCTCGGCGTTGCACCGCCGGATATAGACCCACATGCGACCGATCATATCCCCGAGATGATTTCCATGCTGGAGAATCTGATAGAAAATGGACACGCGTATGCTGCCGAGGGTCACGTTCTGTTCAGCGTACTCAGCTATCCAGAATACGGGCAATTATCTAAACGCGGTCAAGAAGAACTGCTAGCAGGGGCGCGGGTAGAGATCGCGCCGTATAAAAAGGATCCTTCAGATTTTATTTTATGGAAACCGTCAACGCCTGATTTACCCGGCTGGGATAGCCCCTGGGGCCGCGGACGACCGGGCTGGCATTTGGAATGCTCATGCATGATTGAAAAGCATCTAGGGCGAACCATTGATATTCATGGCGGCGGCGTCGATTTAGTTTTTCCGCACCACGAAAATGAGATTGCGCAATCTACCTGCGCTCACGGTGGCGAAACCTTTGTGCGTTATTGGCTGCATAACGGGTTCGTAAATGTCGACCGGGAAAAGATGTCGAAGTCCTTCGGTAACGTATTGCTGGTGCATGACTTATTAAAACAAGCGCCCGGGGAGGCAATTCGTCTGGCGCTGCTGAATGCTCATTACCGACAGCCGCTGGATTGGACCGATGGTGGCCTAGACCAAGCGAGACGTATGCTGGATAGACTTTATGGAGCCCTCCGTAACTTAGATGATGTGGAAGCAAACGCCCGCACGGAAGCCAATGCAGACTTCCTTGATGCATTGAGCGACGATCTCAACACACCGAAAGCGCTTGCAATTCTTTTCGACCTTGCTCGTCAAGGTAACACGGCAACAAAAACAGAAGAAAAAAGCCGCATCAAGGCCGAGTTAATCAACTCAGCGGCGCTGATGGGGCTATTACAACAGGACGTAGCCGCTTGGTTTTCGGGGATAACAGATGGAGAGAAAGCCCTTGATGCAACAGAAATCGAACGACTGATCGACGCGCGACTAGCCGCAAAACACGACAAAAATTATGCCGAGGCCGATCGTATCCGGAACAAACTCGCGACACTGGATATCTTACTAGAAGACGGGCCTGATGGCACGAAATGGCGACGCGCCTGATCCTTGAGACAGATGCAGCAAAAACCACGACGCGGTCGCGACGTCCAAAGCTTGCTGCAAGCCCTACAACAAACCACACTAGTCCTCAGTCGATAGACCGCCGTCCGATAAAGAAAGTGCCGACGGCATGCCACACAACATCCCCATCTCCATCTAACCCGCCAAACTCCAACTTCACAATTCCACGATCCGGTTTCGACTTCGAAACCCGCGTTTCGAGAACTTCGGTCCGCGGAGTAATAGGTTCGCCCGCGCGAACAGGTTTACACCACTCAAACGTCTCAAATCCGGGCGACGCAAGACCAGCAGTCTCTTTCATTACATCTTCTAGAAAGGGCGTAATGCAATCGAGCGCTGTCTGCCAACCGCTAGCGATAACGCCGCCATAAATACCGGCAGTAACTGAGTCCGGATCAGTGTGAATGGGCTGCGGATCGTATCGCTTGGCAAATTTGATTAGGGCCTCTTCCTTTAGAACCCAGGCCGGGTAGGTCCAGACCAGACCGGCTTCGAAGTCCTCAAAATATCGTTTTGGCATTGCAACGTCCTGTAGAGCATTTCCCGTAAATAATCATCCCAGCTTCACTGCACCGCAACCCGAATATTGCGCCGCACAAGATAGCTTGACCCGCGCGGCGAAGACGATAGGTTTTCCTTACAACAAGAGCGATATGAAAATGTCGGATACTCAAGAAATCATCTCCTCTGTCGAGGGCTCGATCGGCCGTATTCATTTGAACAACCCAAAGGCACTGAATTCTCTTTCAAGAGGTATGTGCCAGTCTATGCTGGACCTTCTTCTTGGGTGGCGCGATGAGGATCCGATCGACGCGGTGGTAGTGACCTCGGAGGGGGAACGCGCTTTTTGCGCTGGTGGCGATGTCCGCCAGGTTTCAACCGTCGGGCAGGAAGACCCCATCGCTGCGCGGCAGTTTTTCGAGATAGAATATAATTTAGATACTGTAATCGCAGAGTTTCCCAAACCCTACATTTCCCTAATTGACGGTATTGTTATGGGCGGTGGCCTTGGAATTTCAGTAAACGGCAGCCACCGCGTTATAGGAGACAATATAATGGCGGCCATGCCGGAAACAGGCATCGGTTTGCTTCCCGATGTCGGCGCGACCGCTTTTCTCAATGCCTGTCCCGGACGACTCGGCCTATATCTTGGTCTTACGGGCACCCGCCTTGATACCGCCGACACCCTTTATGCCGGATTAGGGACACACTATGTCCCGACCAAAAACCACACCAACCTTCTTAATGCTCTGATATCAAAAAATTTTAGCGGTGACCGATTTGCCGCGATCGATACAATTATTGACGATTTCACATCTGATACGGTCGGGTCGGGTCTTCAAGAAAAACAAGCTGACATCGACCGACTTTTTGCCGCCGACGATATGGAAACTATCATCGGCACGCTCCAAAATGACGGATCAAAATTAGCGATGGATTGTTTATCGGCATTTGATCGCATGTCGCCAACCAGCCTAAAGGTAACCGCTCGTCAGATTACAGAAAATCCGGGCGTGTCCATACGTGACTCGCTGGTCCTCGAATACCGGCTAGTCAGCCAGACCCTTCTGCGGCACGATTTCTACGAAGGAATTCGGGCAGCATTGATTGATAAGGACCACGATCCGCAATGGAAACCTGCAACTCTCGCCGACGTGACATCCGATTACATCGATGAACATTTCGCATCTTTGGGTGACCAGGAACTCATCATAAATTAACGATCATTCGCCAACAGGAGGTCTCCATGGCATACGAAAACATCGTTGTTGAAACAAAGGGCAATGTCGGCCTCATTACTCTTAACCGACCGGAAGCGCTGAACGCGTTATCGTCCCCCCTGATGTTAGAACTAACCGAAGCGCTTGATGTATTTGAGGCAAACGACAGTATCGGCGCAATGGTGCTGACGGGTAACGAAAAGGCATTCGCTGCTGGCGCCGACATCAAGGAAATGCAGGATAAAACTTGGAGTGAAGCCTACCGAGAGGACTTTATTACTGCCGGATGGGAAAGACTGACCCGTTGCCGAAAGCCGGTGGTTGCGGCTGTGTCCGGATTTGCGCTTGGCGGCGGCTGCGAAGTCGCCATGATGTGCGACTTCATCATTGCCGCTGACAACGCCAAGTTCGGCCAACCGGAGGTTAATCTGGGCATACCGCCGGGAGCCGGCGGCACACAACGCCTGACAAGGTTCGTTGGAAAATCAAAGGCAATGGAAATGTGCCTTACCGGCCGTTTCATGGATGCAGACGAGGCAGAGCGTTCCGGGCTTGTATCCCGGGTTGTACCCGCAGACGCGCTGATCGACGACGCGTTAAAAACTGCCCAGTCCATCGCCGAAAAATCGTTACACGCCAACATGATCATCAAGGAATCGGTTAACCGAGCATATGAAACGACATTGTCGGAAGGTGTTCGGTTTGAGCGTCGAATGTTCCATGCTAGCTTCGGCACCAACCAGCAGGTCGAAGGCATGGCGGCTTTCGTCGAAAAACGGAAGCCTCAATTCAAAAACGGTTGAACGCTATAAGAATTACTTAAGGCCGCAACCATATACAGCGTTATCGAGTAATGCCGAACCAGACTAAGATCCCGTGTGTCATCCAACGAGGTGGAACTTCGAAGGGGCCTTACTTTCTGGCTTCCGATCTACCATCGGACCCAGATTTACGTGATCGGGTGCTGCTGTCGATCATGGGATCGCCCGACACCCGACAGATCGATGGGTTGGGCGGCGCAGATCCGCTGACCAGCAAAGTCGCTATCGTTAGCAAGGCAACTCGCAGTGATGCCGACCTTGATTATCTTTTTTGCCAGGTGAAGGTCGACCAACCGGTCGTCGATGTGACGCCGAACTGCGGTAATATGCTTGCAGGTGTTGCACCGTTTGCATTGGAACACGGATTGGTTGAGGCCGAAAATAGCCGGACCACCGTGCGCATTCACATGCTTAACTCAGGCAACCTTTGTAATGCTCATATCCAGACCCCTGGCGGGGTCGTCACATATGATGGGGATGCCTGCATTGACGGATCGCCGGGCACAGCTGCGCCGGTAATGATTGATTTCCTTGATACCGCCGGATCGGCCTGTGGCTCGCTATTACCGACCGGGAACATCATTGACGAAGTAGATGGCATCAAAATCACCTGCATAGATAACGGCATGCCGGTTGTTCTTTTGAGAGCGGAGGACGTAGGTGCAACGGGCCTTGAAACGCGCGAAGAACTGAATACGGCCGACAACCTAAAGAAACGCATCGAATCGATCCGACTACAGGTCGGCGAGATAATGAACCTTGGAAATGTCGCTGAGAAGGTTGTTCCGAAGATGTGCATCGTATCCCCCCCGGCCAACGGCGGAACTATCAATACGCGCTGTTTCATACCTCATGTTTGTCACGCCTCGATCGGCGTACTCGCGGCCGTCACCGTCGCCACTGCCTGCGTACTCCCCGGCTCGGCGGCCTACGACATTGCCGAAGTGCTGGATAACAATCCCAAAATCATTTCCGTCGAACACCCCTCCGGCGAGTTCTCCGTTGAGTTGGAGACCAGCGAACCGCCCGATGGAAATGTAGGAATTGAACGAGCGGCACTGCTTCGGACAACACGCCGATTAATGGAAGGCTTCGCACTCGTGCCTGCCGACGTGTGGGGTGGCAAAACGGGCCCGGTTAATGAGGCAACTGGATAGCACCCAGTCACGCCATGGCATCAAACAACATTGCTGAACTTCTCAACAAACTTGAAACGCTGGAGGTCTATGACACTTTGGACCGATTCGATGTGCTAGCTGAAAAATTCAACTCCGGCGGGTGACGAGTCCAAAAAGAGACGGGATTAAGTCCTAAATAGGGTAGCCACAACCCCACTTATCCCGCACAAAAGAAAATCGGTCTTTGTCAGCGCCACACGGTGGGCGATGGGATCATTCATACGCAGCCGTGCAATCAAACGATCAGCAAGTCTAATGATCACAGACACCTCCATCCTAAGCCGGCAGCTCTCAAGTTCCGACAACAGTCTGCGCGCATCAATCAATAACAAATCGCATTGGTCGAGACACAGGTCGATCACCGCCCGCAATCCGGGGCTAGCCGAATCCCCT
Organism: Pseudomonadota bacterium; assembly: GCA_036339975.1. Classification (GTDB taxonomy): domain Bacteria; phylum Pseudomonadota; class Alphaproteobacteria; order MPNO01; family UBA830; genus UBA830. The sequence continues at coordinate 19,883 of JAYYZV010000041.1, forward strand.
TTTAGGTCCTCAACGCTCACCCCCTGCGCCGCCATCCAGCTACCAGGCAGATAAACACGATCCAGCGCCCGGCAGTCGTCCTTAAGGTCTTGAAGATGATTCAATACCTGCAGGGTGTTACACAGCGCGTCCGATGCCAGATAATTTGAAGTTTCTTCGCCATGAAGATCCAAGATAAACCGCCCAACCGGCGACGCCGACAGATTGCAGTAACCCATCAAATC
>JAYYZV010000042.1:0-6114 GCA_036339975.1 Pseudomonadota bacterium
AGGGTCTACTTCGTGTCGTTGGTTCATTTGGTGATTGCCCGCGTTGCCTAGCTGTTTGTCCTGTCGGCAACGACTACCATTCCCATCTCGCGCAGATCCAGAAAGTCATACCCGAAAAAACACCTGAAAAGGTTGATAAGGCGAAAGGGTTTAAGGAAGCCCGAAAAAACGGTGACGAAATCGATGGTCTTAATGAATGGAATGAGCGCTGGGTCGGGCCGGAAGGATATAAAGGAATGGTGGCTCGCCAAATGCAGGCTTTTAAGAAAGAGCAGAGAGAAAAAGAAGAAGCCGCTACAGCTGCTGCGATAGAGGAATAAGGGGTAAAAGCCGATGGTATCAGCGTTTAAGGGGTCCGTAACGGCCGAAGAAATAAAGGCTAAAGCGCGTTCACTGGGCGCCGATATTGTTGGCATAGCCGATGGAGCGGTACTTGACGCCAATCGGCCACCCGGATTTCCTAACGGACCGTCAGATATAACGGAGCACGATTCCGGTCGTGTTATCATCATTGGGATGCGATATGCCAGCGGAACCACTCGGATCAAGCGGTGGGACGAACGGCACAAGTATTACAATGACGAGTTGACCCTGACGATGCTTGAAGAAGCTTCACTCAGTCTGGTCTATTGGCTCGAGGACCTCGGCTATCCTGGGATTATAATCCCTCCGACTCACGTAGACCCGTGGGCCTACAAGAACGACCCTGGGGAACACCTCACGACGTTGATTTCGTTAAACCATGCCGCCGTAGAGGCAGGATTGGGAACCCTTGGACTAAACCTGCAACTGCTGACACCTGAATATGGGCCGCGTGTAATGCTCTCCGCCGTGATGTGCACTCTGGATTGTAATACCGATGGCCCAATGTCCGATGCTTTGTGTAAGGGTCCCGAGTGCGGGCGTTGTTTGTCAACTTGCCCAGGTGATGTGGTCGGCCATTGGTCAAGGGATTGGCAGGGATGTGATCGTTACCGTTCACCCCATGGATTTGCTCAGCTGACCGATCACCTAGAAAATATTTTCGACGAATCCGATCCAATGGAGAAGCTAAATCTTGTCCGCTCGGAATCATCATTTAATTTGTGGCAGAGCATTCTTCGTGGTTCAGGTGTTGTGACCGGATGTCGCCGTTGTCAGGATGTTTGTCCTGTTGGATCTGACTATGAACGTTTCCTTGAAGATGCGCTTCACGAAATACCCGAGGATACGCAGGAGAAGCAGTCGCGTTTGGCGGCAATGATCGATGCCGAACGCGCAGATAGCTTGCCGGCGAGTTTCACAGAAAATAGACGCTGGATAGGCTCTCCAGTTTATCGCGACGAGAAATGAGCGCATCCGACGAAGAATTGGTGCTGAGGGTCCCGGAATCGCCAGAGGCAATCGAGAAAATCCAGAGACGGCAAAAACCGATTGCCTTTGAAAACGCGAAACGTGCAACTTTCTGGAAAGGGAAACTCGATCATATTAATCCGGACAAACTGGATGATCCTGAGGAATGGGCCAAAATTCCAATTCTCGACAAGGAGCAACTTCGGGGTCTAACGACTGAACAATTTTACGAAGATTTCTGTACCGCTCGGCCTGAGGATACCTGCGAATATTGGCGCTCCGGAGGAAGTACTGGCAGGCCATTGTTCTATCCTAAGACCTATGACGATATCCGCTATAATATGGTGGGGTTTGCGCGCACCTTTCAGTGTACTGGGACTTTGCCGGGCAACGTTGCCCACATTTCCTTCCCTTTAGGGATTCATCCTGCGGGAAACATGTGGGCCCGGGCCGCACGTATTATTGGTATCGGCGCTGTGTGGGGCGGGGCAGGGGCGGCGCTACCATCCTCGATGCAGCTGGAATTAATACAAAGTCTCAAACCGACCATCTGGATGGGAATGTCCAGTTACGGGTTGCAACTGGCGAACCTAGCTGCGGCGAGCGGTGTCGACCTCAAAGGTGGCACCGTTAACCGGATTATGTGCACGGCAGAGCCGGTATCTTTGTCCAAACGCGCGAAACTTGAACGTGACTGGAATGCCGAGGTCTATGATTGTTTCGGCATGACAGAATGCAGCATGATGGGCGCTGAAAGCGAAAAACGAGACGGCTTCCACGTATGGACCGATCTCGCTCACATCGAAGTTCTGGACGAACAAACCCTAAAACCTGTAGCTGAAGGTAAGCCAGGCGTTCTGGTAATGACCCCGATGTTCAGCAATAACGGTGCGGCATTCCTCCGTTGGAACTCTGGTGACATTGTTTCATGGAAGCGCCAGGGCACAACTTCATCTGAATTCAGCGTGTTTCCTGTCATCAATCACGCCCACCGCACCGCGGGCTTCTTCAAGTACCGTGGCGTGAACATTAACCACCAAGAATATGAAGACTTTATCTTTGATATCCCGGAAATAAATGATTTTAAGGCGGAACTAGTAACCTCCGCCGACGGAAGCGACAATTTCATTTTATCAATCGAAATTGATCCAAGAAGTAACGCTAACACCCTAATCCAGAATGTATTGGACGAAACCAAGCGGGTATTCGAAGTCACAGTCGATGTAGATTTACTGGAAATAGGAACTTTGGGTAAGGAATTTGAGGGCTCCGTTAAGGCACCGAGGTTCGCCGACCGGCGGGCCTGAACGATAGGAGATAATACTGTGCCAAAACCCGAAAGATGGCACTAAAAGTGTCTTCGTATATTGGTCTTCGACCGAAGTAGAAACTAACCGAATCGATTCGTTTTATTCGGTAGCTCTACAGTCTCGCCATGCTGTAAACAACTGGTAAACAAGACTGAATCAGAACGCCTGAGGTAAATGTCGGGCTTTATTGTTCGTTTGTGAAAACCTACTAAAAGCTGATAAATTTAGTGCCATGTCTACTATATGTAGTAGGTATGGATTGCTTCATGGTTCACTCCCTTGCCGTGAAGCGATTGCGCCGCAGAGGAAAGATATTTGGTTGTCCCACCAATGCCTTCCTGTATTCCTTTGCGCTCGGCGGGGCCGTTAAAGCTGGCGTAGGCGTTGGCTCCGCTTTTTTTCGTATCCCACTAAAATAAATCAATTAACTCAACGCTGGGATAGTGTCGCGGTCGTTAAGTTTTTTCGTTGATGGGTTATAACTGACCGGCATTCTTCCCGGCTGCCCCGATAATGCCGGCGGCGAGGATGATCAAAATCCCACCAAGGTAGAAAACATAAAATTCCATACCAACACCGAGGAAATATCCATAAATCAATGGAATTAGCATTGACCCAATATCAAGGCCTGAAAACACGAAACCGTATACGGCTCCACTTGCACCGGCCGGCGCAAGCCGCCGCACCAAAAGGTCTCGCGACGCGAACCCGAAACCAAACAGAAACCCGGTAACAGCGAATAACGGATAAAGATAAATCGCTTGAGGCGGTGCAATCCCCATTGTGATCGTACCAACCCCACAGGCGACAAATCCGATCGATGCCATACGAATATGATTTTCGGATCTGTCAGCAGCAATTCCCCCCATGATAATGCCAAATGCAATCCCCACAACGAAGATCGTCACATAGCTATTGCCTTGTATAATCGGAATACCATGACCTATATGGAGAACATCATCAGCGAACCATTGTGCACCAAGTTGTCCGGCGGCTAGCAGAGCAAAAAATATCAGGCAAAGTAGAAGTGGGCCCCGTAACAGGACCCTGAGATCGTCACCGAGCGTACGCGAATGACCTTCTTCTCTCCGGGTGTCTGAAGAATCCTGAAAATCACCGCTTAGTGTGAAGACAAAAATGACGAAAAAAAGCCCAGCCGCGCCGGTTACTATCGCCGCTGTCTGCCAACCCCAGATAGAGCCTAGCCAAGCAACCAACACCGGCGCAACACCGTAGCCCGCGAAACCAGCAAAATTATGAAAGCTGAAAGCCCGCCCCAATCGCTCGCTATTCACCGAGGCGTTTAGGATACTGTAATCCGCGGGATGAAAGACGCTGTTAGCGGCCCCAGCGATGATTGTAAGAACCACAAGAGCAGGATAGCTGGTAAATACTCCGTAAAGTAGTGTGCATGTGGCGAGCATGACAACACCTGCCATAAGAATGTTACGCGCACCGAAGCGGTCAACAAAGAATCCGACCGGTAGTTGAAGGGCAAAGGAGGCGCCGTAAAAAACAGATACAAGAAACGCAAGGCTCTCAATGCTGTACCCCTCCGACTGATGGATCAGAATTGACAGCGGCGGTAGTACAAACTGATAGAAGTGACTGAAGAAATGGCAACCCCCAACGACGCCTATGATACGGGCATCTCGCCGGTGTTCGGAAACAGCACTGCTTTGCATACCTAACTCACCGATTCAGAGATCTTGCGTCGGGTTGCCGCGTTAGTCATTAGCATAATGATCACCGACGCCGCCCACAGAAACGCAACACATAGAAACGCATAACGGGGCACCCCGGTATCGACAAACCAGCCGAACAGGATTGGTGTAACCGCAGCACCGAAATCCATTCCCGAATACACGAACCCAAACACCTTACCGCTGGCACCCTTCGGGGTCGCCGCACGAACAAGCAATTCACGGGACGGAAAGACCACCCCGTACATGAAACCTATAATTGCGAAGATGCCAAAAAGTTGCCAACTCACCAACTCGAAGTACCAGATGCTGGCTACCATGAAAGTAGCGACAAAATAGCCAACGGTAACTATCACATCCGGTTTCTGAAAATTGTCGGCTAAATAGCCGCCACACAGAACGCCAATCATTACGGCGCCAATCATCACTGAGACGAAAGCGCCCGCTGCTTCAAGTTCAAAAGCGTAGATTTCCTTCATCAGGGTTGGCACGAATGCCATCAATCCCATTTGTCCCATGGCGACAAAAAAGAAAAAGCACCAGCAAAGAAGGACCGGTGGACTAATCAAAATTCGCAGACTATCGGTAAGGCTTTCGTCAGATGCCCCTGTCTCTGCTCTCTCATGCGTGCTGTCGCGGAAATCGCGGCTACCTCCCCATAATATGGTAAACAGTCCCAGTCCAACCACTCCGGTTATGACAATCGCAAATTGCCAACCGAAGGCTGCACCAATCGCTGTCATGGAAACGGGCGCCGCCACATAGCCAACATATCCTCCAAACATATGGTAGCTGAACGCTCGGGCGATGCGTTTTTCGCTTATGGTCGCATTCATTATGCTGTAGTCACAGGGATGGAATACGCTATTGCCTATTCCCGCTAAGACGGACAGCACAAACAACACGGGGTAGTAGGGCAGCAGACCCATTAGCGTCGTGCATCCGGCCATTAAGCCGAGGCCCGTTAGCAGAATGCTGCGGGCGCCGAACTTATCTACTAAAAACCCCGATAATGGCTGGCAGACAGCCGATGCAACGTAAAATGCCGCCGTTAGCGCGCCGAGAAGCGCAAAGCTAATGCCCTCCGTTGCATTGATTAGATAGAACAAGGGGGGCAGAGCAAGCTGATAGAAATGGCTAGCGCAGTGCGATACGCCGATCAGCGCCGTAACCCGCCGGTCACGGCGCAGAAGATCAATGTCTGAGAGAACAGATGTCTGTGACAAGTGTAAAGTCACACGCCAGCGATAAGGCCCGCGGCTTCGATACCCGCAATTGCGGCCGCTTCATCGTTGTCCGACGTATCGCCACTAACACCAATTGCGCCAATTATTTCATCGCTATCCTTGATTAAGACACCACCAGGAACCGGGACCAGCCGCCCCTCAGACGCGCCGACGAGTGCGACACCGAAATGCGGGCGTTCAATAACACGTTCGTTAATTGCGCGAGAGGAGAGCCCCATACCAACGGCACCAAAGGCCTTTCCCGTGGCAATCTGGGGGCGCAGGGCGGCACCAGGACCATCCTCGCGGGCGAAAGCCTTCATGCTACCACCATCGTCAACAACGGCAACCGTCAAAGGGTTTAGTCCGAGGTCACGGCCCTTTTTAAGCGTCTGGGACACGATCGTTAGCGCCTGATCGAGAGAGAGTTTTGCCATAACCTTCCATTTCCTAAATATCTGTGCTGGAATTTACGCCGTTCGCCTTAGAAGCGAAAGAGCGGCAATTGTCATTTGTTTGGGCAATTAGGCCAGAACAACAGTT
>JAYYZV010000043.1:0-26563 GCA_036339975.1 Pseudomonadota bacterium
CGATACGGTTCGCGGCGGGTTGCGGACAATTCTGGACAACGAAGTGGAAAGTATCACTTGGGGTAAGGCGAGTTATAGAAAATTCAGTTAAGAAGAAGATCCTGCTGGCCAGACGGTGCACTAAAAAGACAATAACAACAGAAACGGCGACACCCAAAGATGAACGACCTTACAAACAAGACCTTCGATTTTATTATTCTCGGAGGTGGATCGGCTGGCTGTACGTTAGCTAATCGGCTATCCGCAAATAACGGCGTCCAGGTGTTGCTGGTGGAAGCCGGCAAGGATTATGCACCAGGTGAAGAGCCGGCGGACATACTGGATTCCTACCCGATGGGCGCGTCATTCAATCCCGCCTACCACTGGACCGACCTGAAAGTCCGGCTGGGACATACGCCCTCGAACACAGGCGAACGGATAGAACCGCGCTTTATGGAACAGGCCCGGGTGGTGGGTGGCGGATCGTCTATCAATGCCCAGATGGCTAACCGAGGTTCGCCCGCCGACTATGACGAATGGGAAACGCTGGGGGCGAAGGGCTGGAACTGGAATAGCGTCTTACCCTATTTTCGGAAATTGGAAACTGACGAAGAGATCGAGGACGATTATCACGGGACGGACGGTCCAATTCGCATCCGGCGCGTTCCGAACGATAACTGGCCACAGTTTGCGCACAAGGTTTCAAAAACCTTGGAGGATTGTGGTCTGAAGCCCCTGTCCGATCAGAATGGTTTTTATGAAGACGGCTGGTTTGCGACCACCATTTCGAATAGCGACGAAACGCGTGTTTCGGCGGCGATGGGGTATCTAAACCGGGACGTCAGGAAACGCTCAAACCTGCATATCCTGTCGGAAACCACGGCTGAAACCATCGTCTTTGAAGGAAAGAAAGCCGTCGGTGCCGTCGTTCGACGCCGTGGAAAGCAACAAGCCCTGAAAGCCAACCACGTCATCGTTTCCGCGGGCGCCCTGCATACACCGGCGCTGTTGATGCGATCGGGCATCGGCCGGGGATCTCACCTTCAGGAAACAGGTGTCGAGGTTATCGTTGACCGCGCCGGCGTCGGAGCGAACCTTAATGAACATCCGACCATCGCTGTATCATCCTATCTGAAGAAGAACGCGCGGCTGACGGACGAAGTCGGCACCCGCCGCCACGCACAGATCGGCTTCCGGTATAGCTCCGGCATCGACGATTGCGGACCCCACGACATGTACGTCTCCGTCACCGCAAAATCCGCCTGGCATGCCGTTGGGGTGCGGCTGGGATCGTTCCTGATGTGGTGCAACAAACCCTATTCTAGGGGACGCGTACTGCTCTCGAACGCCGATCCCGGCGCTGAACCGGATGTGGATTTCGAACTTCTTAGTGATCGGCGCGATTATGAACGGCTGGCGGACGGCGTTCGCCGCATGGCGGGGTATTTTTCGCATCCTATTTTGGCGGAGATTGCCCGCGACCCCTTTCCGAGCTGCTATTCGGAACGGGTCCGCCGGATTGGTGCGGTCAACACCAAGAACCGGATACTGACCAATATTCTCGCCGCAATCATGGATGGTCCTGCTCCCCTGCGCCGTGCCGCCATTCGCGGCCTGATTACCGGCGGACTGACGCTGCAGCGACTGCTGGAAGACGAAGCCGAAATGGAAGCCTTTATCCGGGACGGCGTCACCGGATGCTGGCACCCTTCCGGCACCGCGCGCATGGGCGCGGTGGATGACCCGATGGCCGTGACCGCATCGGATGGAGGCGTTTACGGGGTCGAGGGCCTGACCGTCTGCGATGCCTCCCTATTCCCATGCGTACCTCGAGCCAACACGAACATCCCCACCATAATGTGCGCGGAAAAAGTGGCGGACGGATTAGTGGGCTGAACCGTCCGCCACTGTTTCTAAATCCGGGAAGTTGATCGCCGCCGCACCTGATGCAATGTTACCTGTGTAGTTACGAGCGTTATGTAGTCAAAAGCACATCACGAAACGCATCGACAACGACATTTGGAGAGAAAGCGAATGTTAAAGTTCAAAACACTGGCCAGCATGGCCTCGGTAGCCGCCCTTATAGGTGTTGTATGGACAGCACCCGTCCAGGCGCAAAAATACCAATTTAAACTGACGTCCTTCGTCCCGGCCAAGGGAGGTTTCTGGAATAACTACATGGGCCGCTTCATCAGCGCCGTCAATTTAATGACAAATGGCGAGGTGAAGATAAAGGGGTACAGCGTTGGTGTCCTTGCTGGTCCGTTCGATGGCTGGAAGGCTGTGCAAAAAGGAACAGCCGATATTTGTTATTGTTACCCCGGGTTCGCAATCAATGCCGACCCCTCTAACGGAATATTCGCTGGTATGGTGGGTGGCATGCCCATGGAAGAGTTCATGCACTGGTTCGTCGCGGGAGACGGCACAAAACTGCTGACCGAAATGCGAAGCAAAACTCAGAAACTGCACCCCGTTGTGACTGGCTTTGGACCTACCGAAATTTTTCTACATTCCCACCGCAAGATACAGACCATAGCAGACCTTAAGGGGATGAAAATTAGAACGGCAGGTGCTTGGGCTGACATTTTGAAACAGGTTGGTGCGTCACCGACGGTGCTGCCTCCGGCTGATATATACACCGCTCTGGAACGGCGTGTAATTGATGGTACGGAGTTCACGTCACCATCGACTAACATCAAACTAGGCTTCCATAAGATCGCAAAGTACATCGTCGTTCCGGGTATCCACTCACCTTCACACATGAACGAAGCGGTGTTTAATCAGGCAACCTGGAAATCTCTGCCAAAGAAAATTCAGGAACAAATCACGGCAGCTGGCTTGTACGCCGGTTTCGGCACAGCCATGAAGGCTGGTGTCGACGACCTGAAAGCCATGGAAACCATGAGCAAAGGCAAAAACGAATGGGTTTCTTTGACAGCGGACGCGCAACAGAAAATCAAGGACCTGGGTCGCGAGTGGTCCTTCGATCAAGCTAAGAAGCAGTCGGCTAAAGGAAATCCGTGGATGGCGAAGGTCGCGGGATCCTATTGGGGTTTTTACGATCGCTGGAAAAAATACGGCACTTACCGGCACAACTAACCGCCACGCCTTTTGGATTGGCCGAGGCTGAAGCGCAGTCCCCTGCGATTTATGCCTCGGCCAAATATATCGAATGCCTTGGATCATTTCGGTAATAGATAAGATTTCCAACGCCCTCGCCATGATCGCGGGTGCGCTGTTGCTTATTCTTATTGGTGACATGATGTACGAGGTGGTTTCGCGCCGATTATTTTCCGCACCAACTCTTTGGGCTTATGACATCGCCTACATGGTCAATGGCCTCGGGTTCATTTTCGCAGCCGGTTATACCCTTCGAAAAAACGCTCACATTCGCATCGATTTTTTATCAACCCGCCTTCCGCGCCGTTATCAGGATTGGCTAAACGCGACCGCATATTTGTTACTGATCTTTCCGGCGATATTTTTCTTTATAATCGGGGCGTATACCGAGTGGCTAGAAGCCTACAAAACCGATGAACTTGATCCAGCGAGCCCTTGGAAGCCACTTTTGTGGCCGCTCTTTGCGGGCCTTCTAATCGGTTTTGTCTCCCTATTTCTGCAGGCACTGGCCGAGTGCACCAGGCATATACGCAGCGCATTAGGTCTTGGCCTGTCACCTCTCGAACAATCAGGTGACAGCCTGGTGGAAATAGAAAATGGGTGATTTGTCACTCGCAATATTCATGTTTCCCATGCTGTTTGCGCTGGTTTTTGCCGGTATCCCGGTAGCGTTCAGCCTTATAGCAACGGCATTTTTATTCGGCGTTCTTGAATTCGGCTTGGTCCTGCCAACGCAGTTTCATAGCCGCCTGTTCGACGTGACATCAAACTTCGTCCTCGCCGCCATTCCGTTGTTCGTTTTCATGGGTGCCATGCTGGAACGTGCCGGCATCGCCGCAAAACTGTTCGAAGCTATCAAGATCTGGTTCGGCGCGCTTCGCGGTGGCCTGGCAATTACGACCATCATCATGTGCGGCATTTTTGCCGCATCGTCTGGCGTGGTTGGCGCGGTGGAAATCGTCGTGGGATTGATGGCTGTGCCGGCAATGATGGGTGCGGGCTATAAGAAGGATCTGGCCGCGGGCACAGTATGCGCGGGTGGGTCGCTGGGCACCACCATTCCGCCATCGGTCGTGATCATCGTCTATGCTTCAATCACGGAACAATCGGTGGGCGATCTCTTTGCCGGAATACTGATCCCCGCCGGCGTGCTGGTCGGGCTATTCCTCGTATATATCGTTGTGCGGTGCCTGCTGCAGCCGGACGCAGGCCCAGGTCTGAGGGATGCGGATGAACGCGCCCCTTTGTCGGCAAAGCTTTGGCTGGTATTGACGGCATTGCTACCCGCGTCACTGCTGATCCTCGCGGTATTGGGTAGCATCTTCGCCGGGATCGCTGCGCCTACCGAGGCCGCGGCTGTTGGCGCCCTGGGATCCTTGATCCTCGCAATCGCCTATCGCCAATTCTCGTTCCAGGTGTTGAAAGAAGCAGTTACCCAGACCATCAAGATAACATCAATGGTCATGCTGATCGTCCTTGGCGGCATACTGTTCGCGAGCGTGTTCATCATTCAGGGGGGCGACGATCTGGTCTCGCAGATTGTGGAAGGCAGCGGCCTTGGACCAGCCGGGATCGTGGTGGTGTTCCTTTTTGTGGTGTTCATTCTCGGCTTCGTGCTGGACTGGATTTCTGTGCTGATCATCGTCCTGCCAATCGCCGATCCGATCATTCGCGCCGCCGAGATCGATCCTTTGTGGTTCGGTGTGATGGTCTGCATCATCCTACAGACCTCCTACCTTACCCCGCCAATGGCACCGTCCATCTTCTATCTTCGCTCCATCGCCCCGCGGGAAATCACCTATATAGACATGTACAAGGGTGTCGCGCCGTTCGTCATTGCACAGTTACTGACGCTGGCAATGGTTGCGCTTTTTCCGGTCACGGCCACATGGTTGCCAGAAATCCTTTTCGGCGGGTTTTAGAAAATTTCTCCCGTGAGGGCCTCGACCCTGCGTCTGATCCAGATATGCGCCGGATCATTGGTACTGCGTTCATGCCAGGCCATGTAAAGGGACACGGTTTCGCTTTCGAACGGCAGCGGCGCCATCGACAATTCTCTCAGCGGTCCGATATGCATCGTGCTTATTTCGGTCGACAGCAAAGTGGTTCCCTTTACAAACGGCGAGATCGCATTGAAGTTGGAAACCGTCACGATGGGTTGCGGAAATGCCGTCTTGTCCATTCCTCTTAACGCCTCGTTGCTGTCGCTCCCGCCCACAAAACGCACAGAGATATGATCGGCATCGACATATTCCTTCAAGTTCTTGGGCGCGTCACGCATGGAAGCGTCGTAAAAACACATCATTTCGCCGGAAAACAGACGCCGTTGCATGACATGGGGCGCATCCGGCGGAAACGGAGTTAGAATCAGCTGGCATTGTGCATCCCGCAGCATTGAGATGCTGGGAACGCCGGACGGCATGAATTCCAGGCTGAGCCGAATTCCCTCTTCGCGGGCTTCCCGCCACAACCGGGGAAATACAAGTTCGCGTTGAAGATCGTTTGCGGCAATGACAAAGCGCATGTCTTCTGTGCGGGGATCGAACGGACGCTGATGCCTCAGACCGGATAGGCCATCGAGGACATCCTGGATCGGTTCCTTGAGGGAAAGCGCCGTTTCGGTGGGTGTGAGGCCCTGCCCGGACCTTACAAACAGCGGATCGCCCAACGCACGTCGCAGTCGGGCAAGCGAATAACTTACAGCTGACTGCGTCACGTTCAGACGGATCGCTGCCTTGGAAACAGAAGATTCTTCTAGGATGACTAGGAACGTCCTGAGGATGTTTCCGTCGAGATCATGAATATCAATTTTTTTCATATATTATATCAAAAGTCATAAATAGCTTCGATGTAGATAACCCAATAGCCTTCCCCCCACAACAAAGACGCAGATTAAGGCGTACTAAATGGACAGAGTGAAAGACAAGGTCGCGGTTATCACAGGCGCAGCGCAGGGTATCGGCGAGACCTATGCCAAAGCGTTAGCGGGCGAGGGAGCCAAGGTGGTGATCTCCGACATTGACAACCCGAACCGCGCTGTAGAGGAAATTCAATCTTCGGGCGGAACCGCGATGGGCGTTATCGCCGACGTCACCGACGATACGTCACTGGCAGCGTTGGTCGCTACCACAGAATCCGAATTCGGTAACATTGACATCCTCGTCAATAACGCCGCCCTTTTTACCGCGCTGCGGATTACCCCGATCATGGAGATGTCGAACGACGAATGGGACCGGACCATGAAGGTCAACGTTCGCGGCACCCTGCAGACAACCAAAGCCGTGGTCCCCAGCATGGTTAAAAACGGCGGAGGCAAGATCATCAATATCAGCTCGGGCACCTTCTATTACGGCGGGCCGGGCATGGCGCACTATGTGTGTTCAAAGGGCGCTATCATTGCTTTTACGCGATCGGCCTCTCGAGAATTTGCGGACAAGAACATCCTGGTGAATTGCATCGCCCCCGGCCTGACAATCAGCGAGGGCGTCGATAATCACCCAGATCTGCATGTCGCCCGGGAGCCGACCGTGCAAAGTCGGGCCATCAAGCGGGAAATGGTCCCCGAGGATATCAACGGAACGCTTCTGTTTCTGGCGAGCGACGACAGCGATTTCATCACCGGGCAGACTTACAATGTCGATGGCGGCAAGTTCAATCAGTGAACCTTGCCCCAAGGGAGCAATGACGATGCTTGAGCTTTATCATCATGGTTCCTCGGTTTGCGCGGCAAAGGTACGTCTGTACTTGGGCGAGAAGGGGCTGGATTGGACCGGACATTACATCGATATCCTGAGGGGCGATCAGTTCACCCCGGAATACATGAAGCTGAACCCGAAGGCAGTGGTCCCAACTCTGGTCCACGACGGAAAGGTTATCTGTGATTCATCTAACATCTGCGAGTATCTCGATGATGCTTTCCCGGACCGGCAGGTACGCCCAGACAACCCCGTGATCCGCGCCGAAGTACGTTACTGGACCAAAGCAGTTGACGAAGATCTTCACCCCGCCTGCGGTGCGATGACGTTTATGACTTCGCACCGGCACACCATCCGGGCACTTGGCGAGGAGGGATTGAAGAAATTCCTGAATTCCACGCCGCCGTTCTCCGTGACGGCAGACTGGCACGAACAAAAGAAAATTTTTGTCCGCGACGGGTACGACGCGCCGGATGCGCACAAGAAGGTGAAACTTTACGACCGCTACTTGCAAAAGATGGAAACCGCGCTGCAGGATCGTGACTGGCTCGCCAGCGAAGACTACACCTTCGCCGATATAGCGATGACCCCCTATGTCATGCGGCTCGATATGATGTCGATGCAGGGAATGTGGGAAGGGGGACGCCTGCCCAAAGTCAAATCTTGGCTGGAACGGATCAAGTCACGGAAAAATTTTCAGGGCGCGATATGGGACTGGATGCCAGACGAATTGACCAGCCAGCTAGCAAAAAACGGCGCAAAAAGCTGGCCGGAAGTCGCTGAGATACTGGAGATAAAACAATAAAGCCCACTAACCAATTTTAGGATCCAAGCGGAACCGCTTGATCACTCCATACAACCTAGGAGGCCAACATGGCAGTTGAACTACCGGAGAAATTCGAGAACATCGTGGTAAATGCCGCGGAAAAATGGTTGGAAACCCGGGGAATGACTCGGGATGAATTACGGTCATTTATCGAAAAACGGGTTATCCGTGACAACGAATTGTCGCCGAAAATCGGCGAAGATGCCCCCGACTTCGAAGTCGAACTTCTGAACGAACACGGTGGCCGAACGGGTGAGATGGTCAAACTATCGTCCTATTTCGGCAAACCCGTAGGGCTCATATTTGGGTCATATACCTGACCGCCTTTCAGAGACGGGGCCGTGCGCCTCGACGAACTGGCGAAAGAATTCGGCGATGATGTGCAATTTCTCGGTATCTATATCCGGGAAGCGCATGCAGAAGGTGAAGACCAGGTTCCGAGAAACTTGGAAGAGGGCGTTGTCTTCAACCAGCCCGAAACAGAAGACGAACGGGCCGAGGTCGCCGCTGCGTGCATGCTTCGATACAATTTCTCGTTTCCGATGCTGCTAGACGGAATGGACAATGATGCGGAGGAAAAATATATTTCCTGGCCCGACAGGATGTATTTGGTAGACGGCAACGGTAAAGTCGCCTTCAAAAGTGGGCTGGGGCCGCTCTATTTTGATGTCGACGAGTTCGAAGACGCGATCCGTAAACACTTGGCGGAAATTCACTAAACAGCGATCCCCATAACACTAGTGGAGACGGGGGTGGGACAGATAGACCTGCCGAACAGAATTGTTCAATTGATCGGACTGGCGATCGCGGTCGTTGCGATCTACACGTCAGCCTTTGGGGTGATCGACGAGATCTATCAGCGGTCGATCACGGTTGCCGCGTCGATCGTACTGACGGTGTTCGCTGTCCCCCTGACGCGCGTGCATTCGGAGGCCGGCGGGCCGTTGCGTGCTGGTTTCTGGTTGGTCGATATCGTCCTCATCGCGCTGATGGTGTTATCAATCGTCTGGTTCGCGACCGTATACGACGAGCTGGAGTCCGGGCTCTACGATTTCCTGCCAACCGACATTCTGATCGGCGCTGGCGGCTTGCTCGCCGTTATGGAAATGACCCGGCGCGTATATGGCTGGCCGCTCGCATCGCTGGCGGTTTTGTGCATTGTCTATGCATTGTACGGCGAGGATCTGCCGTGGATTTTCGCCCATGCGGGCTATGATCTCGAAACGGTCATGCGAACCGTCTGGTATTCGTTCGACGGGGTGTTTGGCTTTATTGTTATCACCGTCATATCGCTGATATTCATTTTTATTATCTTCGGCGCCGTACTTGAAACAACGGGTGCCGGCGCCGTGCTTCTCCGGATTGCCATCAGCGTCACCGGCGGCATGCGCGGCGGCCCTGCCAATGCAGCAATCGCTGCAAGCGGCGTTTTTGGCACGATATCCGGCAGTGTTTCCGCCAATGTAGTCGGTACCGGCGTCTTCACCATTCCCATGATCAAAGAACGCGGGTTTAAGAATTCCTTCGCCGGGGGCGTCGAGGCCGCGGCTTCATCGGGCGGACAGTTCATGCCGCCGGTGATGGGGGCGGTCGCCTTTGTGATGGCCGATGTGACGGGAATCCCCTATCTGGTAATTATCGGCGCCGCTCTGGTACCAGCCCTTTTCTATTACGCCAGTCTTTTCGTTGCCGTGAGGGTGGAAGCCGCCCGTCTCGGGATCGAACCGATCCCTAAGGAGGAACGCCAGAAGGTTTCCCGCCAGGACTGGAAACTGTCGTTGATGTTCATCATCCCGATTTTTGTGATCATCGGTGTGCTAATCACCGGCAGATCTCCTGCGATGGCAGGCCTATGGGCTACCGTTGTCGGCGCCGGGCTGGGCCTGATGAATTCGGAAGTGCGAAAACGGCCAAAGGTATACATAGAGGCACTTGCCCGCGGCGGTGAGCAATGTGGCCGGATCATGGTCGCCGTCGCCGCCATTGGCATCATCGTCGGCATCATGAACCTGACGGGTCTCGGCATCAGATTTTCGAACATGATCCTCGCCTTCGCCGGAGAAGGTCTGTTTTTCGCAATGTTGCTGGTTGCGTTGGCAAGCATCATTCTGGGGATGGGGCTGCCTACAATTCCCGCATATCTGATCATCGTGCTGATCATGGGCGAGGCGATGGAAAAACTGGGCGTTCCCAAAATTCTTGTGCATTTGTTCGTGCTGTATTACGGCGTGCTTTCAGCTATTACACCTCCAGTTGCTATTGCCGCCTATGCCGCCGCGCCAATCTCGAAGTCAAACCCGATGACTACCGCGCTACAGGCGTTAAAGCTGTCTTTCGTCGGATTTATCGTGCCCTTCGTCTTTGTCTACAACCCCTCTCTCTCGCTGGTGGTGGGCTTCGAAACAATTCCGTTTATCTGGGTGGTCGCCCGCCTATCTCTGGCGATCTGGCTCATGACCACCGCACTTGGAGGGGTCGACCGTGCCCCCCTGCCCTTATGGTCCCGCATACTGCGTATTTCGTTCGGGATCGGGGCGCTGCTTACCATCACGGAGGTACAGATCATTGCTTTCATAGCCGGTCTGGCCCTGATCATTATCGAGGGTCGGCGGGTGAAAACGGTCCGTGAAACTGCGAGTTCCGATAAAATAGCGTAAACGACGAGTGAAACCTTAACTAGAGCAACAACAAATCAAACAAGGAGTGAAACTATGCACAGAAAAACTTTAATCGCGGCAGCAACAGCAACCGCCGTTGCCATGACGTTAGGCACCGCGCAGGCTAAGGATTTTTACAAGATGTCGACCATCAGCCTGCCCACACCCTTTGCCATCAACACGACCTTTGCCAAGATCGTTCAGAAGTACAATCCGGACATCGAAATTCAGGTCAACGCCACCGGCAAGGCACCACGCCATGCGCTGGACGCGGCCCGCGGCAAGACCGATTTTCTGATGGGTGCGCCGGCGCTGCATCATCTGATGTCGAAGGGCAAAAAGATGTTCAAGAAAGTCAAAGGCGCCAAGGAGCTGTCTCAAAACCTTCGGGCCGTGTTCAATTATCGCATCGGTTTTTATCAGTTCGGCGTCTTTGAGGATTCCGGCATAAAAACGCTGGCCGATCTCAAGGGCAAACGCGTATTCCTAGGCCCCCCGGCCGCGGTGCAGCGGGTTGTTGCCGGCGGTTTTGTCAGAGCGGTCACCGGTCTGGAACCCGGCAAGGACTACACCGTTGTAAAACTTGGCTTCTCCCCCGCAATGCAGGCCTTCCAGGATCGCCAGCTTGACGTCCTGGTCGCGACCAGTAATCCGCCCGCATCAAACTTCGTCCAGGCGGCACTGACTAGCAAGATTCGTTTTCTGGGCGGTGAGGAAGCGGACTGGGAAAAACCGGCAATGAAAAAGCTCATGAAAATACCCGGACGGACGCGTGGTATCATCCCGCCCGATGTTTACGGCAAGAACCAGGCCAATGAAAAGCCTATCCATACGGTTGCCGCCTGGGTCGGCCTGGTGACGCGCAAGGGCATTCCGGACGAAGTTATCTACAAGATGACCAAGACGTTCTGGGAGCACATCGACGAGATGCACAGCGTCGCACCGTGGGCCAAGGAAGCCATCAGCTTCAAAACAGCGTTTAAGCAAATGAACATGAAGCTGCATCCGGGTGCCCTGAAATACTATAAGGAAAAGGGTCTGAAGATTCCGGCCAGCGCAATGTAGCGCCGGCCTGCAACCAAGCGCGCGCGGGCGGACAGCCCGCCCGCGCGCCCTACCGGAACAAGAACCATGAACTCACAGTCGCCAGGGGTCCACCCTGACCTTGCGCGCCATCAGGCGTCCATGAAACCGCAGATTTTCACTCTGCGAGACCGCATTCACTGTGCTTTCGCCTATTCGATCGTCAACTGCACCCTCATAGAAGGTGACGATTCCTGCATCCTGGTCGACACGATGACCGGAATGGACAACGCCAAAGTCGTGGCAGAGGAATTCCGGAAGATCACTGACAAGCCGATCACAACCATAATTTATACGCATTTTCACGCCGATCACGTCAGCGGCGCGAAAGCATTTGTGACCGACGAAGCCCTATCAGCGGGTGAGGTCGAGATCATTGCCCAAGCCGATCTGACCGAACATGTCCGCCGCGATGTAGGACTGATCGCCCCGATCCTGGGCCGACGCGCCATGTATCAGTTCGGTATGCGTTTGCCTGTCGGAGAAGACGGCACCGTTGGCGCTGGCCTGGGACCGCCGCAAAGGCCGGGACCGCGCAGTTTTGTGCCCCCGACAACCACATTCGAAACGTCATACACCGGAGAAACAGGCGGGATCCGGTTCGAAATTCACCTCATCCCGTCGGAAACGGAAGATCAGTGCGCGGTATGGCTGCCGGGTGAGAACACACTGTTGTCTGCCGATGCGGTCTACGAATCATTTCCCAATATCTACGCCCTACGGGGAACCCGGTTCCGTAACCCCATGATCTGGGCCCAGGGTCTGGACCGGCTACGGGAGTTCGGCGCTGAGGTTCTGGTGCCTCACCATGGCCGTCCGGTAGAAGGCGCGGACCGTATCGCCGAGCTCCTGACCGATTACCGGGATGCGGTTCAATACGTCCACGACCAGACACTTCGCTATATGAACAAGGGCTATACCCCTGACGAGATCAGGGAAGTAGTAGTGATGCCGGAACGGCTCCGTGATCATCCGTGGCTAGGGGAGTTCTACGGATCCTATAAGCACGCGATCCCAGCAATTTATTCGGGCTATCTCGGCTGGTATCAGGGAGACCCGGTCGATCTGGATACTAAGCCACCACCGGAACGGGCAAAGCGCTATATCGGAATCATGGGCGGCCGCGACGCCCTCCTCGGGCTGGCGCGGGAAGCGCTAGATAACAATGACCCCCAATGGGCGGCGGAACTTGCCGGTTGGCTAGTTCGGGCGGACAGGAATGACACGGAAGCAAAAAACCTCAAAGCCGATGCATTGCGCCAATGGGGCTACGAACAAAAGAACGCAACCTGGCGGAACTGGGGACTAATGTCCGCACTGGAACTGGAAGACGCGCTGGATATGCCGGGTGGTAGCATGGTGCTTGGATCGCCGGAACAGGTGCAGGGATTTTCGCTCGATGCGATCATGCAGGTAATGACCGTTCGCGTGATGTCGGAAACCTGCTGGGACACACAGGCCACTGTTGCGTTTGAAACAGCGGATACGGGCGAGGAGTGCGCCCTGGAAATACGCAGGGGCGTCTGCCAGTTCTACGAAACGCCGCCGTCATCGGTGGATGCCACAATGCGCTTCGACCGCGCCTTTCTGATCAAATGGGTCTTTGGTCAGACGACATTCGAAGACGCCGTCGCCGACGGATCGGTCACCATCGAGGGCGACACCGCAACGGTGGCCGATTTTTTTGCCAAGTTCGAACCGTTCAACCAAGCCGGCAATATCGCAATCGCTGCGCGGTGAGATCCGGGGCGCGTCCCTTCGGGTGATCATCCCTATGCTTTGGAAAAGCACAAGGTGTTTGAACACCGGGCCCTTGGCCCGTGAGCCTTCAAACTACATAATAGATTTACAGGTAATTTGCCGTAATCTGGCCACTAAAGAATCGCCCGAAATTGTCCGTAGATTCAACCACGACGCGGCATTAATTAGTACATTCGGCACCTAGTTTCCTGACCTAGGACCGACGGGTCGTCACATACGCGTAGCCAACGAGTACTAAAGCTATTGCCACCAGCGTTTCACTGGAAATTTTATCTATCAAAAAAACTAAATTGTTAACAACTGCATTAACGTAGACGCCAGAAGCCTCCCCCAGCAATAAATATACCAATACAATCAAAGCAACTAACGCTGCGCCCACTTCAACAATCCTAAAGATTATTCCACGGGCGGAGGTTAGAAAATCTGACAGTGCCTGCATTGATTGATTATCACTGGGAGAGGAGAGCTCAATAATTTAGCGGCGGAAGAGCCACAAAATTACTCCGAGTGAAATCAGACCAACCAGACCTGCGCCACCCAGTTCTTTAATGAGGGCAATAATATTGCCGACCACATCCCCTAGAAATGCCATGTTTGCTTCGCCAACAAGCAGCGTCGCAATGATGGCAAGGGCTAAGAGCGCAATCCCGATCTCAGTTATGGATTTAATCGCCCTAGTTGCACTATCGAACATTGTTTCCTCCATTGTTTAATAATGACACGATTGTTTAAAACGAAATTAACGAATCACGCTAGCCCCCCCCTAAAAAAAGGTGAATTCTAAATTCGCACCCCCAAAAAATAAAAATCCGTTTGATAATAACACTAAAAAATAAAAAATAATTATGACTTATAATTAACAAAATATTCATCAAATTTAATATTATTTTTGATTTTTTTATTTATTGATTTTTTTATTTATTGATTTTTCTTGTAGACAGTGGCGTACCGAGGAAGTGTCCTGCCCTTTAGCTCCGGTGGCCCGATCCCAGTGGCGGACACAATGACCCGAAACTCTAATCAGGAATGTTGCGGTACTTGGGGATTAGACAGGAGGGCCCCAGTCTTCGTTGGGTTTATAAATCATGATAGCCACAAAAACTGGCATCAAAACCTAGGCTCGCCGCGCCGCTCCGTACCTGTTCGCGGTTAACTAAAATGTGTCCTCATGGCTGGGACAAGCCGCCTGGGATCTGAGAGGAATGATGGTGCAGGATGGGATTTTCCTTTTCCAAGTCAATTACGAACGTGAAGCGCGATGGAAATGTTTGAAGGGCACCTTCAACCTCAAAACTAAATTCGTATATGCCGCTAACTAAGTAACAGTGCTTTTCGATCAACAAGCAGTCCAGATTGCTTTCATGCACCCTGACCTGCAGATTTCTCTTCGACGCAAGCCCTTCGAAGTAATGTTTCAAATCCGTCTCATTCCTGACGCTATTAGGCGAGAAGGTTGGCATCAACACGGCGCCATTTCGATAGAGCGCGACAACCTCATCAATGTGACCCTGATTTATGACGCGAGCCCAAAAATCCGGAAACTTGGTTGGTTCTAAGCCAATTGGCGTGGCGTTTTCTTTCATGCTCAGCAAGGTACCCAAATGTACTTCCAATTTCCAATCGGAGTATCTTCCTGATTATTCAACATCCTGCCAAACTCTCGTGCACACCACTACTTGGGGCGCATTTTGTATGCCCCAGTGAATTGACATAATGCCTATCGTGCCACTTGTAGCGGCGGCATCGTGCGAATTTCATCACCCGGACGCTTACCTCCTCCTGGGACAATCCTGAGGGAGTGCTCTGGCCAGGGGTAAGGAATTACCGAATAACTAAATCTAGGGCGTCATTTTTCCGCCAATGCCATTTTGAGCAAGGCTTTTTTGTCGATTTTATTATCGCTAACCCTAGGAAACGCGGCAACCTCAATGTATCGGCTCGGGATTTTGTAAAGAGCTAGTCCGGTATTACGGATCATTCCGTCAAGCGCGTCTGGGTCAATTATGGACCCCGGCCGCGGCTCGACAAAGGCCCAAGGAACCTCCCCGTATTCATCGTCCGGTGCAGCGACTACCGAACACTCCTGGACATCTGGGTGACGTGCGATTTCCCGTTCGATCTCAGCAGGAAGAATTTTGTGTCCGCTGCGATTGATGGTCTCCTTGATGCGTCCAAGCAGCGTAAGGCGCCCGTTATCATCCAGTACCCCGATGTCACCTGTCGCATACCAGCCGTCGGACCATACCGCCGCCGTTCCCTTCGGGTCCTTCCAGTAGCCGGAGGAGGAAAACGGCGCCGATACTTTTAGCTCGCCGGACGTGCCCGTTGGCAGGTCATTTCCCTTTTCGTCCACTATCCTCAGACGGCAACCGTCTAGCGGTAGGCCCACCGAGCCGTCCAATCGTACATCGATAGTCTCATTAATATTCGCATGGCCGAAGCCAGTGCACTCCATCGCTCCCGAGGCGATGACAACGCGACACCCGGTGCGGTCCTCAAATGTCCGTGCCGCACCGAGATTGGCTGCTGCCGTACCGACACGCATCAAGCGTAGAGAGCTAAGTTCTCTGGGGTTCAGTGCTTCCTGCGCCAACCGAGCAAGAATTACTGGCACTGTCGTCCCAGCCGTTATTCCCGCCTCGGTGACGAAATTGAGTAGCGTCGCCGCCCTATAGTTCTCGGGAAAAGCCGTGGCACATGGGACGGTCCAAGAGATCATCCACATCATTAACCCAGCGGCGCCGGACATCGGCGCAAAAATGCCGATGATATCATTTTCGGAAATCGCCATTCGCTCCTGCAGAACCCGGCTGTTGAAGACTTGCGCGCCCTCCGGCCATTCGCACAGTTTGGCTAACCCACTAGTCCCGCTTGACGCGGTGACGAGAGAAATTTCGTCAAAGTTAAATTGCCGTTCAGCAATCCTGTCTATACCGTCGGCCTGCGGGTTTTCTTCAAGCAGGGTGTGCCAACCTACCCATCGATCAGACACATTTTCTGCCATATCGATAAAGCAGCGCAGTTCGTTGGGGTATTCAGCGACGCCATCAATTACATCTTCAAGCCAGTCGGTAACATCCGCGTCCAACGTTTCGGAAGTCATTACGATGAGGCTCGGATCGATGCGATCCCAAACATAGGAGAGCTCCCTACGGCGCCATTGAAGCGGCGTGAAGATGCCAATTACACCGGCCTTTTTCAGTGCGATTCGGAGCACGATTTCCCGGCAGGATGACGGTATCTGGACCAACGCCGTCGCATCGCGCTGGATTCCGAGATCGATCAGGTGGGCAGCCAGACGGTCGCTAACGGTATCGAGTTCGGCCCAACTGTAAATACTGTCACCATCGCGACAGGCGACCCGGTCGGGGTGCGTTTTCGCGTGGGCGCGATATCGGTCGACCATGGTTTCTCGAGTCCACTGCCCGGCGGCGAGGTAGCGGTCAATGAGGTCCGGAGTTGTCAGGTATGGTCGCATGAGACTTCAGCGCCCCTTGTAGACGGGCGCCCTATTTTCACGAAAAGCGGCTAGGCCTTCAGTCCGATCTTCGGTCGCCATAAGCATGGCGTAGAGCTTTCGTTCGTAGTCGATCCCGGTCATCAGGTCACTTTCCGTGGAACGTAAAACGGCGTCGCGCCCCGCCACAAAAGCGAGCGGCGCCCGCTCGCCCAGCATACGGGCGAGTTCGAGAGCGCGAGGAAATAGTTTCTGTTGCGATGTTACCTCGGTCACAAGCCCGATCGAACGTGCCGTCTCTGCATCCACCGCTTCTCCGGTCAAAACCAGCTGCATCGCCCAGCCCAGATTGACAAAGCGGTGGAGGCGCTGGGTACCGCCACTACCAGGAATCTGGCCAAGCTTAATTTCTGGTTGCCCCATAAGAGCGTTACCGCTTGCTATACGAATGGTACAGCCAAGTGAGAATTCGAGCCCGGCGCCATAGCAATGCCCGTTGATCGCAGCCACTGTGGGTTTGCCCAGCCTTTCGACCGTCGTCGGTAGTTCCTTGCGTAAAGTTGCAGCATTCCCCATTTCTGAGGTAACGGTACGTTCTTGGAGTTCCGGGATATTGGCGCCCGCGCAGAACGCTTTGTCGCCATACCCGGTAAAGACAATGGCTCGGATCGCTTCGTCATTCTCCGCGCGGCGCACGCAGTCCAGCAGGTCGACACGCATCTGGTGTGTCATCGCATTAAGTTTTTCCGGTCGGTGAAGCGTAACGACAAGTACGTCACCATTCATTTCGGTTAGGATATTCTCGTAGACCATCGCCGATGTGCCCTCAATTTAATAATCACCCCTACGTCAAGGCATTATATCAATCGGCGAACGGCCCACCAGATAAGCGGCTTCGGCACGCGGGTCTACTCTTCCGGGTGCCCAAAAAGTCTCCCTCATAGAAGGTAAATTCCTCACCGGTGTTGAGAATTTCATAGCTATGAAGCTCGGCGATCCGCTCTTTCCAAACTTAAGCCGGCATCAATGTGTCCGCCCGCACCCGGAGCATTAGATGTTTGGGGTGCAATCGCGCCAAATCCGAAGTCTGCAAATGACCTAACGCGGCAAAGCGGAGCGGAGATGAGGTTCCAGCAGATCCGCGATGAACTGGTTGCCCGCCGGCGACATATGACCGACGTAGAAGTCGGCGAAAGCAGCTTTATCCGCGTCGAACACCGCGCTAAGCGGATCGAAAGTGTCCACGACCTGGAGCCCAGCTTTCCACATGCAATGCAGTAGGTTGGAAAGTTTTTCGGGACGGGCGCCGGCGAGGATCAGATGCGCGGGATACTGGACGACGATGATTTTGCGCGTGACCGGCAGTTTGGCGATCTCGCTCATCAGCGCGCAGGAAACGGCAAGACCGTCGTCATGCGCGCTGACGCTGAACCGGTTCGACAGCCAATATTCGGGAAATACCCGGTTGAGCACGTTGTGAAGCAGAAAGCTATACCCAAGAGCGGAACGTACCGGCCTGAGCCAGTCCCGACGCAGGCTGAGCGACTCGGCATACTTGGCCTCGTTCTCAGAAACACCGGTCAGCGCCAGCCTGTCGTCGCGCAGAAGGTGAAAGGTGGGCTTTACGACACCGGTGCGAAACGCAAGCGCGGTGCGTTCGATATTATCAGGAGTGAGCCCGAACAGTAGCACGTCGGGCGGCCCACCCGCCTCGATTAACGTCTTCGCCCGTAAGTAGCTTTGACCGATGCCGTACCCGAAAACCCCGCCATTCCTTATCGGCAAGGAAAGCCGACGTTCGAGGACTGCCGTCCAGGTATCCCGATCGGACACCTGGTCGCCCCAGGTGAAGCTGTCGCCGACGGCGAGCAAGTAAGAAGAACCTGACCTCAGCGGAGGTGGGCCGTTCGACCGAGTGGAGTCGGGGTTTACCGTCACCTGCGACCCATCCCAGGACGTATGCCGACCAGGTTTCGGTATGTAGCCCAGCAAGGGATCGGGGGTCGCCGGGTAGAGGCTTCCGGCACGCAGGCTGGTGTTCAGCCGTTCGGCAAAATTGATAGCGCGAAACGAGATCGTCGGATCAACGAAAAATTGGCCATAGACGCGTGCGCCCAGCTCGGCGACGCCGAACAGGGCACCCAGCACAAGAAGGTTGATCGCGGCGACCCTGACCGGGGTCGCAAACGTGCTGGGCGAGTTCGGATTAGGCCTCAGAAACGCTGCGTACCAGACGAGCGCCGCTATCGCAAAAACGACCGAACCGTTCACCAGCTTGCCGCCGTCCGGCACTGACAGGAGCACCCAAGCCACGAAACCAACCACCGGCAATGTAAGCAGGACGGGGTGCAAGTCTCGCGCGCGACCGAGCTGCACCACCGCGATGGCTCGTACGAGGCAAAAAGCGAGTGTGGCCACAAACAAGGGGAGGAGCCAGTCGGGCCGGCACAACCGGATACCCCAATGACCACCGCAAAGCGTATCCTGTAACGCCAGCACGAAGAGAATACCGGTAACCCCGATCAACAGGGTTATGCCCAACGTCCGCGCCAGAGGGGGCGTGTGGTCCGGGGTGCGGCTGCTGGTGGCGTTTACCGCGACCGGGAAAGCCACTTGCAGAACTGGTAGCGTCGCGGTGAGCAAGGCCTTGGGCAGTACGGAGGACGCCGCATAAACCCCCAGCGTGGCTCGGTCGAGCACCAGATAGGCGACAATCACGTCCGCCCAGCATGCGAACAGTGTTAATCCATACGAAATAGCAAACGGCGCGATGTCCATCATACGATCGGGTGCGAGTTTGGCGGCTTGTACTTCTTTCCTTTGCATACGTCGCAGTGCCACTGCGGGCAGAACGAAGGCGGCAAAAGCAGTGGCGATCGCTATGCCCGCCAGCCCCCCCCAAGCCGCGCTGAACAAAGCGATACCCATGACCCCGAAGGCGAGGCGTGCCATCATGTGCCCGGTTGTCAGCAAGCCTAGGGCGTGAAACTTCTGCAACCCCTGTAGCAATCCGCGCGCGGTATCCGACATGACCGTGAGCCAGACCACTACCATTACCATCACCAGGGCGCGCATGCTCGTTATGTCGAGCGCCAGCCCGATGAGAACCAACACGACAAGCACCGCGAAAGCCGCCAGCGCAGCCCGACGTCCTACCAACGCAAACAGCCCCGGTATGGCCCGCCACACCCGATCTTCACCCTTGGCCGCCTCGGCAGCGGTGGTACGCGATATATAGAAGGCCAACATCAGGGTTGGGGCAGTCAACACCGAAATCAACGCCGTCGCCAAATAGAAGACGCCGAACTGCGGCGCGGGCAGCAGGTTTGCGGCCAGCAACATCAACCCAAAATTGCCCAGAAAACCGGGCACAACCAACGCAAGCAACAAGGTGGAGCGGCGGACGACCGAGCCTTGCCAGTCAGACATTTACCGCACTAAAGGCGTCTTGGAGCGATGGTGGTTCGGCGACCGCACACGACGATGGCCTAGCCTTCGGCCGGGCGCCCGACCGCGCCGCCGCGGGAACTTTCAGCTGCATGATTCGTCTTATAATGGGAACCGCCCCAATAGTTATAGTAAGAACTAACCATACCGCAGTCGAGCGTGCCCGGTCTTTGCCCAATTGTCTGAACATGAATAATGGTCCAAACCTTTCCGTCGTCATTCCGATTCTGAACGAAGAAGAGATTCTGTGGGACAATCTTTGCACTCTGGCTGCGGTATTCGACGACGAGGCCGGGCCCGCAAGTTGGCGCTTTGTGATCGTGGACAACGGCAGCACGGATACTACCCCGGAGGTATTGCAACAGGTCGCCGAGCGTTGGCCACTCACCACGCTGATTCTCGAACGCAGTCCCAATTATGGCCGGGCTCTGCGCGCGGGGCTGTCCGCGGTCGATACTCCTTGGGTACATCAAGTGGATATTGAGCAATGGGATCTGGAATTTTTCAGATGGGCGTGGCGCAACCGGGAACGTTACGACGTGTTCATGGGATCCAAACGCGCGGACCCGACGTTGAACCAGCAGTCGCGCTACCGAAAGTTTCTCAGTTGGGGACTGAACGCGCTGATCAAGGGATTCTTCAATTACGTCGGTACCGACACGCATGGGCCGAAGCTATTACGCACCGCAGCTCTAAGGCCGATTCTCGCCGAATGCCGCATGAGCTGGGGCCAGTTCGATTCCGAGTTCATGATCAGGGGTTCCCGCGCCGGACTTTCGTTTTGCGAGGTGCCCGTCGTCTATATTGAGCACCGGCCGTCGCGCAAGCTGATGATCGAGAAGATCGGTCGCAACGTGTGGGAATTCAATCGGTTGCGCCGGATAATGCGCCGTCAGGACAGCGGTGGTCTGATCCGTTTCGAGAGCTTCCCTCGGACGGTCGTGCTGGAGGAGAACGCCGCTGCCAAGGCAGCGGCAGCCGCAAAGACGGCGGTTCGTTGACCGTGCCGGTCGAAGCGGCTATGTGGTGGCTTAACTCAGCGACAGGGCTTTTTAAGCAGTGAAAGTTCTCATTCTCGGCGGCGACGGATTTTGCGGTTGGCCGACGGCATTACACCTTTCTGAAGGAGGCGCCGAAGTCGTCATCGTCGACAACCTCTCGCGGAGGAACATCGACAACGAGCTTGAGATCCAGTCGCTGACGCCAATCCGTCCGATGAGCGAGCGCCTCGCGGCCTGGCAAGAAATTTCCGGGCGGGAGATCCGGTTTCTGCGCTTCGACATCGCGGAACATTACCACCGGCTCCTGACGCTGCTGACTGAACTCCAGCCCGATACCATCGTCCATTTCGCCGAACAGCGCGCTGCGCCCTATTCGATGAAATCGTCCTGGCACAAGCGCTACACGGTAAACAACAACCTAAACGCCACCAATAACCTGCTGGCAGCGATCGTCGAAAGCAGCGTCAACGCTCATGTGGTCCATTTGGGCACGATGGGAGTCTATGGTTACGGCGTCAACGGAATCGCGATTCCAGAAGGCTATCTGCAGGTAACAGTCGAGAACCGAGACGGCGATGAGTCCAAGCAGGAAATCCTCTACCCCGCCAACCCGGGCAGTATCTATCACCTGACCAAAACCCAGGATCAGCTCCTGTTCGCCTTTTACAACAGGAACGACGGGCTGCGAATTACCGACCTGCACCAGGGCATCGTCTGGGGCACCCAGACAAGCGAAACCGTCCGCGACGAGCGCCTGATCAACCGGTTCGACTATGATGGCGATTACGGCACAGTGCTTAATCGTTTCCTGATGCAATCCGCGATTGGCTATCCGCTGACTGTGCATGGCAAGGGCGGACAGACCCGTGCTTTCATCAATATCCAGGACACGGTGGAGTGCGTCCGCCTCGCGATCGAGAACCCGCCGCAGTCCGGCGAGCGGGTCCGTATCATCAACCAGACAACGGAAACCCACCGCATCGCGGACTTGGCCGCTCTGGTTTCCGAGATGACCGGTACACCCATCGAACATGTACCGAATCCACGCAACGAGGCCGAGGAAAACGAGCTCGTTGTCGACAACAAAACGCTCCTGAATCTGGGGCTGGAGCCGGTCACGCTGGAGCGCGGGCTGATGGAGGAGATCATATCCATTGCGCAGCGCTTCGCCGACCGTTGCGACAAGGTGAAGATCCCGTGCGTTTCGCGCTGGACCCAGGATCGTTGATCTTTGGCCCAGGAATCTTCAATTCTGATCACCGGAGGGGCGGGCTTCATCGGTTCGAACGTCGTCGAACACCTGCTGGCCAACGGCTACCAAAACCTGACGGTGATCGATGACGAATCGCTTGGTCGCCTGAAACGCGTCGATCGGCCCGGGGTAACGTGCGTTAAGGGCGATATTCTCGATGAGGCCCTGATGGCGAGCCTTCTGGCTGGGGCGGATGCTGTTATTCACCTCGCCGCCGACACCCGCGTTATCGACTCCATCGAAAACCCAGCCTACAATTTTGAGGTCAACGTGGTGGGTTCCTTCCGGCTTCTGTCGCTTGCCAGGGATGCGGGATGCCAGCGTATCATCAACGCTTCGACTGGCGGTGCGATCCTGGGTGACGCTCCGCCACCGGTTTCGGAGGAATTGCCGGCGCGGCCGCTAGCGCCTTACGGCGCAGCGAAGCTGGCGGTCGAAGGCTATTGCTCGGCCTTCGCCGGCGCGTATGGGATGAAGACGCTGTCGCTGCGCTTTTCCAACGTTTACGGCCCCCTGTCTTTCCACAAGGGCAGCGTCGTTGCCGCATTTTACAAAAGCCTGCTTAATGGGCGGCCGTTGACGGTCTATGGCGACGGTGAACAGGTACGCGACTTCCTCTATGTCGGCGACCTCGTCGCGGGTGTGCGGCGTGCTATTGAGACCGACGCGACCGGCGTGCTGCAACTGGGCTCCAGCGTGGGCACGTCGATCAACACACTGATCGCCCTGATGGCGGAGGCGACCGGTGGACGCGAAATCCCGGTGGACTACGTGCCGGCACGTCAGGGAGAGACTCGGATCACCTGGTGCTGTATCGATCGTGCGCGAGAGGTACTCGGCTTCGAGCCGGGTACCCGGCTGGCCGAGGGACTGGCCAACACCTGGAACTGGTTCAGCGAAAACGTCACAGTTTTCAAGTAACGGCGGTGCGGCGCAATCCGCTTAGTACGCGATCGCCGAGCGCGACGCCCAACAGCAGGGCGAGCAGCATCGCGGGTGCGAACTGGCGGCTCATCTCCGACGGGTAGGCGAGGTTAAGGAAACCGACGGCAAACACCGCGAGATAGCTACCCATCATGCCGATAAGAGCAGCGATTGTCCGCATCCTGACCGGCGGACGCTCGCCCGCCGATGCCATGAGCGACAGAACCGCCCCGCCCAGCAGCCCGATTCCCATGGGGATTGAGAGCATCGAAATCATGTTGGCAATAATGGTCCGGAACCAGAGGAAATTGTTCTCCACAAAGCCGGCGTATCTCGTGCTTTGCCACTGCACAGTGTTTTCCATCATGAAGAAGATCCCGAACACGGTCGCGGCGGTGACCAGAAACGCCACGAACGCCACGCCAGCGACGCGCACGACGCCGAGAAGCCGAGACCGGGGGTGGGCAACGTCGGAATCAAAGAAAACGGCAGCGCTAAGCCCCGCGGCGAACACGACCCCGAGATACTCGATGGTCAGCGTTGCCATGATCGTAATTGTTGCAACCTGCCATGACCTGACCGGTGCGCCACGTGCGCAATAGAGGACCATTAGCGCGACCCCGCCGAGCGCGGCCAGGTCGTAAGCTTGCAGATTGCCGATAAACAAATAGTAGGAGAGAGGCCAGTCCGTGAACAGCGACGCGGCGCTAAAGAAAAGGCTGATCGGCGCCGGGTGCCATCCAGCAATCCCGACCATTGCGAGCGTTAAGAGAACTAGACGTTGCCAGAAGCCGCTATACCAAGCGATCGCGAGGATGAGTACCGGCAGCAGCGCAATACCGACAAACAGTAGATGGGCCGACCAGAGCACCAGCGGCCCGTCGGCGATACTGTCGCGTGTTCCGTCGTCGGGCCAGGGCGTGCCCTGGTAAAGCGGTGTCCGCTCCGGATGCGCGAACACCAGTGAACTCGCCACCCGCACGGTCGCCTCGATCGTCTCACCCATTACCATCGCGACCACCCGCAGATTGGGGCGCGCCCGTTCCTGGCCGATCAGGTCCCGGTCGTGAAAAGACCACTCGGATTCCTGGGAGGCGACCGTGTGAAAAAAACTGCGCAGCATCGCCGTCTGCATCGCGAAGGTCGCGAACACAACGATGAGCAATGCCGCCTTGATGAGGTCAGCAGGTTTGATTTGTGTCATATCGCGCGTCTCAGCAGATACCACCTGGCGCGGCCGAACGGCGCGGATGGTGAACCGAATCTAACAATGGATCATTGAGGTGTCCATCAACACCAATAGCACCGACCGGAGACATCAGAGAGACAGGGAGCGAGGTAACTTGTCCCCAATGGCTGGTTAACCACTAAACGCTATAAAACCCGGCCAAGCCCCAGCCCCCAGCGCCGCGGTCCCTGATCATCGGTCCGTTAGGAACGAAACATATGGAGCGGACCGCGCAACCTCGGCTGGGCCCCCGGTCCGTGGCCCGAGGCAAAGGTGCTCAAATGCCCAATCCTATCCCTTTTAAGCGCAAAATACGGTTATAGGGCCGCAGCACGGGGACCGCGGAGGGTTCCTAGAAAACCGATCTTGATCGGGGTCGATGGCAGATTTGAAAAGGTCGCAAAGGGACCCGACTTAATCGCCTAGCAATGAAAAAAAGCGACAATAAATGCGGTAATTTTCTTGAACACTCGCGTCTGAAGAGAGAGGCCGGCGAACAAAAATCCGCTAACTCATTGGGTTAACGGGCGTAATTTTTGGTTGCGGAGGCAGGATTTGAACCTGCGACCTTCAGGTTTTGAGGTTGCCCAAGTATCACGATGCTGGACTCGTTTTATCAGTATCTATTTCGCAATAGAGAATTTTCTGGGTTTAACTTGCGCCAAACCCAAGTATCGCAAAAAGTTTGTTGTTAGCCATAAATCCATGCTCATCTTCAGAGTATTCAGGTTTTAGACGGTTCAACCAGAACGCGTTCACAGGGCTCTTGTTCTTTAACTCTATTTTTCCTCGTTCCTCGCATTCAAAATAATCCCGAACAGCGTAATAGGTGGACTCCGATATATTGATTTTGCCCTCCTGCCCGGCCTGCTCAAATCTGGAAGCTAAATTAACTGTGTCCCCCCAAATATCGTAAACAAACTTATTTTTTCCAACTACACCTGCCATAGCGGCGCCGGAATTAAGCCCTACACGCATCATCCATGGTTCCTGTCCTTGTTCAGACCTCGCGATATTTAGCTCGGAAACCGATTTTTTAAAAAGTAAGGCCGCGAGAGCAGCCATAACACCGTGATGTCTATTTCTCTCCGGTAGACCAACCGCAAACATATAAGAGTCGCCGACAGTTTTTAGCTTCTCAATGCCAAGCGTCGAACAAATTTCATCGAACATAGTGAAATAGCTGTTTAGAGTATTTACCAACTCGGCTGGTTCGATAATTTCCGAATTTCTCGTAAAGTTAACAAAATCAGTAAACCCAATTGTAACTCCGTCGTGATATTTAGCCGCTACATTCTTTGATGAAAGCCATTCATTCGCGATGGATTTTGGAAATATATTTCTTAAAAACTGTTCAGATGTTCGCTTAGCGCGATTGGCAGTATCGAGGGCCTGTTTTAATTCCCCCTGGATTCTAACACTTTCGTTAATTTTCTTTTTAAGCTCGAATTGGGCGACGACCTGTCGGGCGATCGACTTGAGCAATTCGACCTTATCGTAAGAGAACTCCCTTGGCTCAAAATCGACAACGCACACCGTACCAAGTGCATATCCATTTTCATTGATAATTGGCATCCCCGCATAAAACCGTACATTGGGCGGATTACACACACATCCAACATCTGAAAACCTATCGTCCGCTTGAGCGTCAGGAATTACCAGCGGAACATTCTTTTGGATGGCAAGATTGCAAAGGCTGTCATTTCGATCACATTCCGCTGCCTCTCTCGCGATACCAGCTGCCGATTTAGCCCACTGCCGGTTTTCATCTATGAGGTTGATGAAAACATATGGAACCTCCAGAACCTTGGAAGCGAATTCTGTGAGATCATCGAAGGCAAATTCCTCATCAGTATCGAGAATTTCATAACTATAAAGCTCGGCGACCCGCTCTGTTTCAATCATGATACCTGCCTGCCGCATTCGATTTATGAGAAAACTATAACTAGAAAAGGACTTGGTAAACACTCCGACGCTCAGGGGCTGCCACCTCTGTATCGGCCAGCCCTTTCTCATCGCCTGACACCGACCCCAACGTTCTGGTGAACAAGCCGATGGTCATTGGGACGAGGTCGATCGCTAGGTGCCCCCGGTCCAAGGACACCGCACATGCTGAAACCGTGGGGTTCTGGG
>JAYYZV010000044.1:0-29189 GCA_036339975.1 Pseudomonadota bacterium
CCTTGCCGCTGCCGTCAAATACATTAAGGCAGGCGAATTGAAGGCTCTCGGTATTTATACCAAAGAACGTCACCCGCTGGCCCCCAACGTGCCGACAATGCGAGAACAGGGTATAGATCTGGTAGCCGGTACCGACCGGGGTGTAGTAGCACCTAAAGGTACGCCCAAGGCCCTCGTGAACTTCTGGGGAAAAGCGTTTGAAAAAGCGGCAAATGACCCGACGCTGGTAGCGGCTTTGGCCAAGAAGGGGACCTCAGTGCATTATAAGGGCCCAGATGCTTCGACAGCTTACTGGAAGGCAACCTTCCAGAAATGGAAAGGCATAGCCAAAAAGGTAGGGATGTATAAGGGAAATTGACCTAAAACACGAACCTAGGACGGACGAATGTAGGATTGATAACGTCCGTCCGAGGTCATTTAAATAGAGGGTTTCCCAGTGCAAATCCTTAACCGGGACGTGGTCGCTGCTTTATTTCTAGTGGCGCTCACGTGCACCTTCTTCGCAGCTTCATTTACCATCCGGGTTACTACTTACGGCACCGTTGGCTCTTATGTTTGGCCTCGTGTGATTCTCATCGCGTTAGGCGCTTTAAGCATTCTTTATCTAATTAATTCCTTACGGGGGATTTATAACGACGACACGGTGAGACCACCCGGCAGCCCGACCGCGTGGCTTGTAAGGTATAGAAACGCCCTGTGGTGTTTTTTTATGTACGCTATGTTTCTGATTACACTGCCGTACTTGGGTATACTGTTGGGCGGTATCCTGTTCGTGTTTATTGTCCTTAACCTGATGGGTGGATGGGGACCTATGTCTCTCGTGACCCATGCGGTGATAGCTACAGGTACAATGGGGTCAATGTGGGCAATATTTACCTTTGGGCTTCAAGTAATACTCCCAGAGGGTCAATTATTACGGTTCTGGTAGATCACCGGTCATGATCATTGAAAATATACTTTCTGCAGCTGATACCTTAATCACAATCCAAACAATGGCTCTAATGGTTCTCGGTGTGGCTGCGGGCTTGATTGCTGGCGCCATCCCAGGCTTTACCATCACGATGGCGGTGGTGCTCACTTTGCCTTTCACATTTGGTATGTCTCCGATTCAAGGCCTGGCAACAATGATAGGAGTATTCGTTGGGGGCCTTTCAGGCGGCCTGATGGCGGGTATTTTGACTGGTATTCCGGGCACCCCTTCTTCGGTGGCAACTACTTTTGATGGGTTTCCTATGGCGCGTAACGGTCGCCCAGGGCTTGCCCTTGGTATCGGGGTTTGGGCGTCGTTTTTTGGGGGTATAATCAGCGCTATTTTGTTAATTACGGTGGCGCCCCAACTGGCCCGGATAGGCTTGGAGTTTGGTCCATGGGACTTTTTTGCTCTAGTCTTATTCGCCCTTACGATTACAGCTAGTCTCTCGGGCGATAATCTAGTAAAGGGCCTGATAGCCGGCGCTCTTGGGTTACTAGTTGCCACAGTAGGCTCTGACGAAATTAATGGCGTGGAACGGTTCAGCTTTGGGTTCGAACCTATCGAACAAGGTTTCTCGTTCTTGCCAGTATTGGTCGGGTTGTTCGCCTTTAGTCAGCTTTTAAGCGACGTGCAAGATCGGGCTAAAGCCCGAGAACCTCTTATGCCGCGGGGCACAAGCGCTGTTCGTATTGAACATGCCCAAGCAATTAGGCAGGTTATATACCAATGGGTAAATTTGATTAGATCTTCACTAATCGGCGTATTCACTGGCATATTGCCTGCTGCAGGTGGGTCAATTTCTAATATCCTGGCATATGACCAAGCAAAAAAAGCGTCTAAAACACCGCAGGTTTTCGGAACCGGCGCCCCCGAAGGTATCGTAGCCCCTGAGGCTGCTAATAATGCGACTGCAGGGGGTGCTTTGATCACCATGATGGCGCTCGGGATTCCCGGGGATATAGTCACAGCTATAATGCTCGGTGCGCTGCTTATCCACGACGTAATTCCTAGTCCAACGTTCATAACGGACGAGCCACGGTTAGCATACGGCATTTTTATGGCATTTTTCTTTGCTAATTTTATTATGGTCGCAATGCAAGCTATATGCTTGCGCGGATTCGTACTTGTAACCCGATTACGAATGTATGTTTTGGCTAGCGTTATCTTAGCCTATTGCGGAATAGGTATCTTTGCTCTCAACAATATTGTCTTCGACATGTGGACATTACTGATTTTTGGCGTCATTGGCCTCGTAATGAAGGTAATGGGATTTCCATTGGCTCCCATGATTCTGGGGGTTGTTCTAGGTCATATTGCTGAGTTGAACCTTAACCGGGCGTTGTCTACGAGCGATGACCTGACCCTATTTTTGACCAGACCTTGGTCGCTGTTTTTTCTACTCTTAGGTTTTTTCTCTATGCTCTTCCCCTGGTATCAAAAGATGCGTGGAAAAGCGCGGTGGACGTTAATATACCCGTCAGCGATGCTGATATGTTTGGGAATTCCCTTATTCATGATGCAGGGTATTTTCCGTCCCAGTCTGGCACTGGTTATTATTGCATCGGGTGTTTGGTTGTGTGGGCGGCACTGGCGTAATGGTTGGAAACTTCAATCTCCTTAATGACCTTTTTTTAAAACTTTTGTCCCCCATTTGTGCTAGCTGATCCATCACTGAAAAGTTCTTTTACCCGCCGTGTTTGGCATACCGCACGAAGTTTTTGATACTTAAGCGCCCCGATTAGCCGGCGGAATTTGTTACCAAACTTTAAAGGCAGACAGATGCTTCGATTCCTCTGCGTTTCATTTTTTCTATTGATGGCTTCTCATCCTTCACTTTCGTCTGACTTTAAGGTTACGCACCTTGATCAGAAACGGGTTTTTCAGGGAACGACTTTGCTAGCTGATATGACCGACTCCCATACACCAAGGGTTGTTGAAGTTGATTTCAACGGCAATATTTTGTGGGAATACACCCCTCCCGGATCGATGTCTGGCGGAATTCTGGACGCCACGAAGCTGACAAATGGGAATGTATTGCTAACTATCAGAGGGTCTGGGATTTACGAGGTTAATATTAAAGGTGCAGTAGTTTGGTCTCACAAAGACCCAGGGGCCTCACACGACGCCGACCGGCTTTTAAATGGTAATACGTTATATAATCTTGGATGGAGAGAAAAAGGCGAAGACGTCATCCGAGAGGTGAATTCCGCCGGCAAGATTGTTTGGTCTTGGAACGGGGTTGCCGATTATGATCGCAAACCGTTCTCAGACATCGAGGCCGGGGGGTGGATGCACACGAATTCTGTTTCACGACTAAAAAACGGTAATACGCTTGTCAGCATGCGAAATTTTCATACCGTTGCGGAGGTTGGACCCAATGGGCGGGTTGTTCGGGACTGGACCTTCAAGGTCTATGACAAAAGAACGGGATTAAAAACAAATGGTAAAATAAAGGGGGGGAGAAACCATGAGCCGGAGATCCTTGGTAACGGTAATATGCTGTTGGCGTTACGGCGCCCTAATAGGTTTGTAGAGTTTAATCGCGATACAGAAGAAATTGTATGGAGTTGGACACACCCTGATGGACGACGGGAGTTAAGAACTAACCGTGAGGCCAATCGACTGCCAAACGGTAACACACTCGGTTCAGCTTCGAATAAGTTGATAGAAATTGCGCCTGATGGAACAATCGTCTGGCAAATGGTTACCTCTGGTGGCGACAACAAACATCGAAAATTCCATAAGGCAATACGAATAGGAACAGACGGAAAGATTTACGGCGGATAAAGATTAAAAAAATAGGTCAGTAATGACCGCCTGAAGATTGTATGAGACCCACTATAGTGAGGCGGCCGTCTGGAAATGACATTACCGCGCTGGGTTATAGTGCTCGTCTCGATAGTCTTTCTGATTGTATTGCAGCGACAGGCCCCTGCGACTACGTATGAGATACTTTATCGTTTATATTGTTTGCAAAGAACCGAGGTCGGTATCACTAACGTTGACTTTTCCGCCACTCAAATCTTTGGGCCAAATGTTAGGAGAGCGTCATGAATGTGGTTGCTATGTCGCCTGAGAATGTCCCGTCCATGCATGGGCGCGTATCAGAGGTTGAGTGGGATGCCCGCGTACAACTGGCCGGTCTTTATCGTATCGCCGCCTGCCTAGGACTGGAGGATCTGACCGCTAATCATTTTTCAGCCAGAGTCCCCGATGCCCCAAATCATTTCTTGATTAAACCGACGGCTTTGTTGTTCTCGGAAGTAACCGCGTCAAACCTTTGCTGCTATGACGAGAACCGTAAGTTGGTTTACGAGACAGGGCACACTTCCAGCCCCGCTGGGCCGCGGATCCACGGATCGGTCTTGAATGCAAGGCCCGACGTGATGGCGACAATGCACCTACACACCACTGCCGGTGCCGCGGTCTCTGCCATGGATTGTGGTCTGAAGTTTATATCTCAGGCATCAATGCGGTTTGCCGGTCAGGTCGCTTATCACCTTTACGAGGGTCTAGTGCATAAGGACGACGAGGGCCTGCGCCTAGTAGCCGATCTTGGCGACAAACATGTGATGTTTTTAGAAAACCACGGGACGCTAATCACAGGCCGCTCCATTCCGGAATGTTTTTTGTTGCATCACTATTTGGAGCGCGCTTGCGAAATACAAGTTGCGGCGATGTCTTCCGGCGCGGCGCTGAAGGAGCCGCCAATGGCGGAATGCTTAAAGATGGCGCAAGGCTGGTCTGAAAACCGCCCGCCGCCCCACGATGAACTGGTTGGTGATCGCGACTTTCAGGCTATGGTGCGCAAGGTAGAGGCGATAGACCCCGGCTTTCGGGAGTAGAGAAAATAACTAGTCACTCTTTTGCCTCTCCATCTCGGCGACCATCCGTTCCTGCTGTTCCGCTTCGGCTTTCGTCATACCCCAAGTGGGCGGAATTTTAAGATACTCTTCTTCCTCCGGCGTGTTTTCGCGGCCGAGGACCTTATTTCTGTGGGGAAAGCGCCCGAACTGCCGTATCGCGTCGCGGTGTCCTATCGCCGCGTGCATGGATTTTTCATCATCCAGACTTTGGTATTTTTCGACCGACATTTCCTGATCGGTTAGGCTCTCACTGTGCTGGAGAGGCAAGTAGAGAAATTTACGCGGCTGTGAACTGAGTGGTTCATCGTAAGCGCGCGCAAGTGCAAAGTGCGAGATTTCGCATGCCGCGTGATCGGTATGAAATGCTTTCTTGGTACCGCGGTAAATATTTCTGGGAAACTGGTCCAGTGATATTACTAGCGCCAGGCATTCCTCCGGCGTTTCGCGCAAGTGATCTAGACCACCCGCTGCCGCTCTTTCGTGAACATTTTCAAACCTTTGGATCAGGTCGTTATCGAATTCCGGGGTGGACTTAAACCATAGATCGTTTTTGGGAATGTCATCCGAAAGATTGATGGTGCCGAACCAGAATTTCAAAATTTCTTTGGCAATACTATCCATAAGGCTCCGTCTCTAAACTGTGCAGCTAAAACTTAAAAAAATAGGAAAATGCATCTCGCAATCAACTAACTTCTCAAATCGGAAAAAAGCGGTGTCCGCGACGTTAATGGAAAATCTTGATGCCGAGTGGTCCAGATTTGCCGCTGTTGGTGGGTGAGGTATCCGCGGGACAGGCAGATACGGCAGCAAGAATATCCATTTCGGCGCGGATATCGATGTAGTCTTCGGAGCCAACTTCCGTAGGCTTTATAGTGAAACCACCGTCTTCATGGAGGTCTACATTCATGAACACGTTAAAGATGTCGAATACTTCGTCGCCCGAGATACCGTAAGGTGCCAAGGCCTCCGTCAGGTTTTCTTGGCATGACCGATGTCCGCTCTCAATACTGTCACGAAGCTGGTACAGCCGGGTAGAGCAGCGGCCGCCCATATTCCCCCAATGGTTGCCACAGGTATCGTCAATTACGGTCATCATGACATTTTCGCGGGGTGGCTTTGAGTAAAAATACTTAAAACTTTTTGATGTGCCGGTTCCGCAGATTACGTTGATTGCCCATGATTGCCCGCAGTGCCACCATTCCTTGTAATCGTGGGCATTGTAGAACACGCAGTCGCCAACCTGTTTTCCGTCAATTTGGTGAATGCGAAATGTTTGGCCTTTCTTAACCTCGAAGGCCCTGCCGTGCCGTGCCGGGATAATAAACTCTTCCGTGATATTTTCAGGTAGCCTACTCACTGTTTGCGCTCGCTTTGGGTCCAGTCGTGATCTGCAATGTCGAATACCAGGCCATTAGGGTCTTTGTATTTGGTCTCGGCATCTACTCCAGGGATGTTATCCGGTAGCTCCATGAAGAACTCGCCGCCAAGTTCAACGGCCTTTTCCCCGGCAGCGGCCTTATCGTCCACAACGAAGCCGATGTGGTGTAGCCCTGCCCAGTCAGGCCCGTTTTTTCCTCCCTTGGTACCCTCCGGAAAATGCAGCAGCGTAAGATTCATCGTCCCGTCC
Source organism: Pseudomonadota bacterium (assembly GCA_036339975.1). Classification (GTDB taxonomy): domain Bacteria; phylum Pseudomonadota; class Alphaproteobacteria; order MPNO01; family UBA830; genus UBA830. Next base: position 6,467 of record JAYYZV010000044.1, read on the forward strand.
GAAAGCATGACTGCGTTACCGTACTCGCTTTCAACGTCGCATACGCGGTCTAGCTCGAAAAGATCTTCGTAGTAGGCCGCACTCTCCTGCAGGTCCGGCACCTGCATGGCAATATGTCGCAGCTTGGCCATTGCTTAATTCCTCTTTCCAATCAATTTGGAGATGCCATTGTGCGGCGATCCTCCTAAGCTGTCCACATGCGTATAAAAGACATTCGAGAATTCCCTGTTTCGCTCTCCAACCCGATGTCAAATGCGGGCATCAGTTTTCTGGAGATGACCGCTTCCGCCGTCGCCATTGATATCGACGCTGACGCAAAAGGAGTGGTCACAGGGTACGGGTTTTCGTCCGTTGGCCGCTATGCTCAGAGTGGTTTGATCGCAGAACGTTTTTCTCCCCGGCTATTGGCAACTGGCAACGTGCAGGGAGCGGATGGTGGGCTTGACCCGATCCGCGGCTGGCACGCTATGATGGCGAACGAAAAACCTGGCGGTGATGGCGATCGAGCGGGCGCGGTAGGGGTTCTCGACATGGCACTATGGGATGCGGCGGCGAAGGTCGAGGGCGTTCCGCTGTGGCAGCTTCTTTCAGACCGCTATAACGAAGGCTGTTACCACGAACGCATCCCGGTCTATGCGACCGGCGGACACTACTATCGAGATGGTAATTCCCAAGCGCTTAAGGACGAAATCAAAGGTTATCTCGATCAGGGTTATGACCGTATCAAGATCAAGTGCGGACAGGGAGACCTTGCTGAAGATCGCGCCCGTATCGAGTCGGTGCTGCCGCTTTTGAACGATCAGGGATCGCGTTTGGCAGTTGATGTCAATTGCATCTGTTCAACATCCGGCGCAATACAGGAACTGGCTGACGCTTATACACCCTATGGTCTAGCTTGGATCGAGGAGCCGGTCCATCCTCACAACTTCGAGCTTCTGACCGTCCTAACCAATTATTACGATGGGCCGGTCGCGACAGGTGAAAATTTATTCTCGATGTCGGAGACATATAACTTGCTTAGTTACGGTGGATTGCGGCCAGATCGAGATCTGATCCAGGTCGATCCGGCCTTGTCCTACGGCATGGCCGAATACGCTAGTATCATACGAATGGCCGAGGCCGCCGAATGGTCCCGATCTCAAATGGTCCCGCACGCCGGGCATTTGTTTGCGTATCACGCGGTCGCCGGGTTGCAACTCGGTGCGCACGAAATCGCAGCGCGGCCCGATTTTATTCTTGGCGGGCTACAGAGTGATGTCGAAATTGTGGACGGTGCAGGGTCGTTACCACAGTCACCGGGGATCGGGTTTGAAACCCACTCACAGCTCTGGGCGGTTTTAAAAGATCTCTAGGCTTGCCGACGTGACGGCTTAATTCGAATATGCCGCCTTAATGAAAAATTCGAGACGTAAGGTCGGTCAAAAGGTCGCAAAAAGTTAAAGCCATTAAAACATAAAAACCGGCGGTCCTGAGGTTATGCAGCGGGAGGATGCGGCGATGATGCACATCGATTTTGCGCAACGCCGTAGGACAGAACCGAGCAACCTGACAATCTACTCCTACCCTGCTTCCGGAGGAGGATGGTTTTCAGAAAACAACGTTTGTAACTAGAACTTTCCGGGTTCGTACCGGTTGTTTTCGTTTGGCCCCTTGCTCCCAACTGGTTCCTTCGTTGAGTCGAAATTGAGCTCTACGAGAACTCCGTTCGGATCGTGAACGAAGAGCTGCCAAAGATTGAACGACGGAATGTCGGACTGCCGCCAGTCGATATCTCGTGCAGTGCATATCTCACGCATTTCATCAAAACCATGTGCTGAAAGTGCGATATGGTCGATTGCGGCGCTCCCCTGATCGTGCTCGCCGGCGCTATTTTTTGCAGCATCACCACCATAGATATGAATCATAGTCTCACCGAATTGAAGCCAGGCGCCAGGAAAATTGAAATTTGGCCGCTTCACAGAATGAGATCCAATCACCTCGTTATAAAAAACGACGGTGGCGTCGACGTCACTGGTTTTGATAGCTAGATGATGCAGATCGGTGGCGGGCATATTTTCTCCTTAGGTCAGGCCTTCATCAGGTCGCGCCAGGCAGCGTACTGGGCGCGGAGAGGCAGCTCACTTGTTCCGACTTCTCCAATTTTACCGTCATTGTCGTATGGACGGTCGTGGCCGAGACCGCGCGAAAGATTGATCCAATCGGTATCGGCTTCTTCCAGAGCAATCTGAATATTATTAAACATCGCGATATCGTCGGTAGTGATCTGCGAAGCAGGAGAGTTCAGTGCGCTTAGGAACCGCACGCTCCTTTGATACATCTCTTCAGGTGCCCCCTTTAGGCGGAAACACGTTGAATGCACGATTGTACAGTCGACGCTGACGGGCTGCAGCAGCCGCATCTGCTGATGTTTGGGGTTTAGGATCAGGTTTGGATAGATCAAGTGGTTGAAAGTATCCCATCCCATAATTTCTAATGCCCGATTTTCACCGTAGGCTTCGATCATCAACCGGCGGTATTGTGCAACGACCGGGTCTTCATTGGTTGACTGAGTTATTGGACCTTCCTTGTAAAAACCGCCCATATAAGAATGGCCGCGCGGAAAACCGTGAATCTTTACCTCGTCCATCAGTGACAGTGGTAATCCATTGCCTTTGAACATCTGTAGCGCGAGATCCTCGGCACCGTCCTCCAAATCATCAGCGACGGCCTGTGCGGCATCTACCGACGAAGCGTGCACGATCGACGCATGCATCAGGTCATTGGCGTTCTCCATGTGGAGTTTCCAGTTGCCTTTGTAGCGCTGTCGGAACCCACCGCCCATCGCCTCGATTTTGCCACCTGGTGCCCGGTCAACCATGTTATCAAATGCACGGGTCATAGGCCCCAGATAATCGGTTAGCGAGGGACCTTCCTTGGCCTTACTGGCGAAGATAAAACCGCGGTAGTTCTCGATACGGGCTGGCCGATCGAGGGACAGTGCTGGATCTGTAGGGTCGATCTTGCCATTATACCCCTTCCCATGAGGAATGCCGATCAGAGATCCGTCGGTCGCGAAAGCCCATCCGTGATAGGGACAGACGAAGCGCCTTTTGGAGCCCCGTTGGGCGCTGCATAACTTCATACCCCGGTGGGTACAGCGGTTAGCAAAGACGTATACCTCTCCGTCCGTGTGGCGGGCGACGATCATGGGACGTTCGCCAATATGCGCAGTGACATATTGGCCGGGCTCCGTGAGTTGACTTTCGTGTGCCACAAAAACCCAGGCGCAGTTAAAGATGCGCTCCATTTCGGAGTTGAAAACCTCCGGATCGGTATAAACCCGCCGGTGGACCCGTCCTTCGGGTGCAAGGTCACAATATGTGTTTGTCATAAGCGGAATAAAAGCATCCTTATGCGCTTCCGTAAATGTTCAAAGGCACTGGCTGATATAGATAAGGCGTTATACGCTGCATGAATCGTTATTGTGAAGGATAGAACATGAGCATCGGCATAGAACACGCGCAGAGCGGCAGGAATGCCAGACAGTTGGCGGTCGTCGATTGCAAACGAGCACTGCTGATAGAGAAAAACATTGGGAGCTTTCCCGCCCTTCCGCCTTGGCCGGTAATTGGTCCTGAAAACACTTCCCGAACAAACGGTCACAGCCTGCGTGTTGTTTTATTGGCGGCTTAAGTTCGAAATTAGAAACCACCCTCTCGATACCTGATTTTACTGACGTAATGAATGTCATCCGCACGCGTTGGGAAACACTGCCAGCCAATCTGCGTGCCGTTTTGTTTGTATCAGCTGGGGCAATCCTGCTGACGGTGATGGCCGTATTCGTTAAAATTCTCGGTGAACGCATGTCGGCGGCCCAGCTAATGTTCTGCCGTGCTCTAGTCGGTTTTCTGCTTTTCGCGCCCTGGCTGATGGTTACGGGTGGCTTTAGTGTTATCCACACAAAGCGGCCACTGATGCATTTCCAGCGCGGGTTCTGGGGCGCCTGCGGCAATTTTTGTTTTTTCTATGCGATCACGCACCTGGTGCTGGCCGATGCGATGGCGCTGCAATTCTCTCGACCGCTTTTTATGATCGTGCTTGCGTATCTATTTCTCGGAGAGGTAGCAGGGAGATATCGGTTTGCGATCACGTGTGTTGGGTTTGTCGGCATCCTCGTGATGCTGCGTCCGTTTGGCGGCGGGGCTGACCCTGACGGGATCGTAGCAGTCGCGGGCGCTGTTTTCGGCGGTATGGTGGTGATCTGCATCAAAAAGCTTTCATCGACCGAGCCGACCCGGAGGATCATTTTTTACTATGCATTATACATGATGATGTTTTCCGCCATTCCTGCAGCGTTTTTCTGGACTGATCCTACGTGGAATGATGTGTGGGTACTAATCCTGATCGGGTTTTTGGGTATATTGGGCCAATCCTGCATTACCCATGGCTTTACACTAGGCGAGGCGACGGTCACCGTTCCGTTCGATTACATGCGGATTGTGTATTCAGCAATCTTTGGGATACTCCTGTTTGCCGAGATTCCGAGTTGGTGGAGCGTCGCCGGCGCGGCTATGATTGTTGGTAGTAATCTCTATCTGGTGAAGCGTGGCTAACTGTCCAACCAATTTATATAGAAAGCGGAATTCGATATTTAAGTCATGGCAACGATCCGAAAATTGAGTCGTAATAAGCTGGCCGTCGGTCTGTTCGGTGCCAACTGTGATGGAGGGCTAGCCTGCTCAACCTTTCCGGAACGTTGGGATGCGACCTGGAAAAACTGCCGTGATCTCGCAGTTCGTGCCGACGAAGCAGGAATCGATTTCATGCTGCCCCTTGGCCGCTGGATTGGCTACGGCGGTGAAACAGACCATAACGGCTCTAACTTTGAGACTATTACCTGGGCATCCGGCCTGCTGGCAGCTACCAAGCATATTATGGTCTTCGGCACCGTCCATGTGACTGCACATTCCCCCGCCGTTGCAGCAAAACAAATGGTGACAGCGGATCATATTGGTGACGGACGTTTCGGTCTTAATATCGTGTGCGGATGGTACCAAAAGGAGTTCGACATGCTCGGTGTCGAATTGGGTGAACACGAACGGCGTTATGATTTGGGGCAGGAATGGATTGATTTGGTAACCCGGATATGGTGTGAGGACGAACCCTTTGATTTTGAAGGTGAATTTTTTAGAACCAAAGGCACGTTGTTGAGTCCCAAGCCCGTTAGTCGGCAGCGGCCTATGGTGGTTTGTGCTGGAACCTCCGGGAGAGGGCGGGAATACGCGGTGAAGAACGCTGATATGCTGTTCCATACGTTTTACGACTACGAGAAATTTCGCAAAGACTGCGCCGATCTCCGTAATGCGGGGCGGGTTATGGGTCGCGACGTGGGTTTGTTTACTAATATAGGCGTCGTCTGTAGGCCGACACAGAAAGAAGCCGAAGAATATCATCATTTTTATGCGGTTGAGCATGCCGATACCGAAGCCTGCCGCATCATGATGGTGGAGCGGGGTATCGACACCGACGATATTTCCGAGGAGGACCGCCGCCGTTTTCATATGCGTGCCGCAACTGCTAATGGTGCGACGCCGGTTGTGGGAGATCCCGACAGCGTAGCAGAACAGTTAGCTAGGTTGTCAGAGGCGGGAGCCGACGCCGTTGCAGTCGGATTGCCTAATTATCTCAAAGATCTCCCCATTATTGTTGAGGAAGTTCTACCGCGGCTTGAACGCCGGGGTTTGAGACAACCGGTGGCCTAGTTTTCGTATGGTTCCAGATAGGTTCGAGTAGGGGGCGCCTTCTCGGAATATATCCGGCGGGATCTGCATGAATGTGGGTGATGATCACCTGATGACTGCTACTTTAACCCAAACACCATCGATTCTGATAAATTGTGGTAACTGGCCACACCGGCAGGAGTAAACCTATGCCTTCCAGACTGTCAGCTTTCGGTATCACATTTGGTATAGCCGCCCTGATGACATATGTATTGGTGACCGGGCGGGATCTTCTGATCCCCTTCGCGATCGCTGTCATGATCTGGTACGTCATCATCGCGCTTTCTCGACTAATAGAGACGTATCTGAGGGCACCGGGCTGGTTCGCCCTGACATTGTCTATCCTGTTCTTCGTGATTGTGCTGGGCCTGATCGTGGAGCTCATCAGCGGCAATATTGCCTCCGTGCGGGACGCGGCACCGGCATACCAGGCCAATCTCGAGAATCTGATTGCGGGCGTTACAAGGTTTGGTGGTATGACCGAAATGCCGACGATTGCGCACGTAATAGAACAGTTCGATGTGAAGGCGCTCATTGGAGGTGTTGCGGGTGCGGTGGCGAAAGTCGCAGGCAATGCCGGATTGATTGTGATTTATGTGATCTTCTTGCTTGCTGAGCAGAGAACTTTTTACCGTAAGATTGAGGCTCTGTTCCCGGAGGCTGGACGCCGTGACGAGGTTAAACTGATCCTCTCCGAAGTTCAGAAACGTACGCAGACATATATCGCTGTGAAAACCCTTCTGAGTCTGCTTACGGCCGTAATTAGTTACCTTGTCCTTGTGGCCGTAGGACTGGATCTCGCGGGCTTCTGGGCGTTCGTAATCTTCCTTTTGGCGTACATACCGACCGTCGGATCTCTTCTCGGTGTTGTCTTTCCCGCGCTGATGGCATTACTTCAGTTTGGAGGAGGCAGCGAATTTTTGATCATCGCCGTAGGGCTTGGTGCGGTGCAGTTAATTATCGGTAACGTTCTCGAACCGCGGATGATGGGAAAATCTCTAAATCTTTCGTCATTGGTCGTGATTGTATCTCTGGCAATCTGGGGGTCGATCTGGGGCGTTACCGGCATGTTTCTCTCGGTGCCGATCACAGTGGTTCTGATGATTATACTGGCTGAATTCAAGCAGACCCGGCCGATTGCCATCTTACTCAGCGCCGATGGAAGGGTCTGACTGCTGGTTGGCAAGGGAATAAGACGCGGGAAGTTTTTCAGTCCAATAAATGGGTGTCTTCTTCATACAGATCACTAGCCAAAATATCCTAATGCATGCCACCACAGATATATAAGCGGCATCATTATGACCCATGCTGTTACACACATTGCCAATATCAATCGTGTCATTTGACCGACTGATATACCGCCCAGGTGCGCCGCGAGAATGAAGGGCGGGAACTGGTAGGCGAACATCGCCATCGCCCAGTTTAACGGCTGGGTCAGCAACACCGTTTTAAGCGGCCAACCGGTCGCTTCAGAGATTTCCGTGGCAATTGTAGTCATGATCGCGGGTTGCCCGGGAACGGTGGTTATCAGGCTCATGGCGGAACCTACCCCGCCAACAATTACGAAATTGAGAAAATCCTGTCCGGCATTCAAGGGCAAGACGCCAAAAAGAAAACGGCTTATAAAGCTCCCCAGCCCCGCGTTTGCGACGACAGCCCCCATCCCGATGACTCCTGCGACAAAAAACCAGGGGGCATAAGAAATTTTTCCTACCATGAATGATGCCGGCACTATGCCGGCGCGCGGCAACATGCAGATAACCGCGGCGCCAAGCGCAACCCATGCCGGCGAAATGCCATGCGCGAAGTCAGTTAGCCACAGTCCGAGTGCTGCGGTGAGTACTATGATTAGACGGGTCTGTTCTGCGGACGAACTTGCAGGTTCGACGGCGGTTCCTGTGTTCTCGACGCGGGCGCTGAATAACGTACGGCAGATGATGGGGATTGCGACCATCGATACGATGCCTATAACCGGGAAGTTGGCTATCAGGTACTCTGCATATGTAAATTTTATCCCGTGAATACTCTCTGTTGCGCCAAGCCATGCCAGGTTTGGGACGGCGGCGGGGAGAACTGCAAGGCTGGGGTATATTGATCCGGCAGCAACAGCGAGCCCCATTCCTGCTCTCCCAGGGCTACCCGGTTCAAAACCGACCTGATCCGCCAGCGCCATGAAGATCGGCATCATGATCACAATGCGTCCTGTATTTGATGGAATGATGAAACACAGGACAGCACCGACGACTGTGATGCCGCATAATATCCCGAAATAGCTGCGAGGAAATATTTTCAGCAGCCCGCTTGCAAGCGTATGACCGAAGCCTGTTTCTTGAACTGCGGCGCCGATAATTAGCCCACCGAATATCATCCACACGGCGGTTGAGTTAAATCCGGAGAAAACGGTTGGTGCACCTGCATCCGTCAGAACCACGGCAAGGAAGAAAAATATTATCGCGGTGAAATATTCAGGAACCACGCCACCAGCCCACAATGCGATCGCGACGACCACGACAGCGGCGATCCGCATTATATCCGGTGAAGCTCCGGCCGGTGGCTGCTGAAACCAGATAAAAGCGCCCAGAATTATGCCGATAATGGTGACGGCCGTGGACAGTGTGCCAACCTTCTTATCCATTTCAGCAAACTGCGCGGCGCCAGCTAAACTGTCAATGCGCCTCAATACTTGATTGGTTAGCGTAGGTTGCATGGGAATGAAGGCCGCGCTATGCGGAAAGGTGAATATCTGGTGAGCACAATGAATAATGCTGAACTTATCGTTAAGATTTTGAAAAGAGCCGGAACCAATTACGGGTTCGGTATACCCAGCGGCAACGTTTTGCCTTTGATGGACGCAATGCGTAAGCATGACCTGCCATTCGTCCTAACAGCCCACGAAGGCTCTGCTGGTTTCGCCGCCGACGTGATGGGTCGTATGACTAGTGCACCTGGTCTTGGCATCGCAACTCTGGGGCCTGGCGCGACGAACCTTGCCACGGGCGTAGGAAACGCATGGCTCGATCGCTCTCCGATGATTGCGGTTACTTGCAATCTGAATACAGACCAGCTTGGCAGACGGATCCAAATGTACATTGACCACCATCAATTGTTCGGGCCGATCACTAAGGCCAGTCTGTCTCTGCGTGAAGGTTCAGTTGCTGGCACGGTTGCCGAGGCCGTAAAAATATCCATGTCGGAACCGCGTGGACCTGTCCACTTGGACCTGCCGGAGGATGTAGCTCTTGCGCCCGCAACCGAGGCATTACCTGATCTCGCATCATTTAACCGAGCGGCACCTGCTAATCACGATTCGGTTGAAGACGGCATGGGTGTTCTGACTTCGGCGCTACGACCGATCGCGGTACTTGGGTCCAACGTGATGAGAATGAACGACCCTGACCTGCTCCGATCTTTTATCGAGCGCCATTCGCTTCCCTTCGCAACGACGACTATGGCGAAAGGCATGGTCGACGAGGACCATCCGCTGTCCGTAGGCTGTATTGAACGCGGCAAGCGACAAATGCAAAGGGCCTTCCTACGCTCGTCCGACCTGATCGTCGGCGTTGGATACGACACAATCGAATCAGAATACGAGGCCTGGATTGGTGACACACCATTACTTCAGGTCGACATAGAGAAAGTCGACGTAGCATCATCGGTTCAGGTGAAGGCGGAGGTGACGGGTGATTTAGACGCTACCCTATCGGCAATGGTCGCAGCGGATGCTATCAAAAATGAATGGACAGAAATCGAGATTGTAAGCCACCGCTCTGCTTTTCAGGCTGCTTTGAGACCTCGCTCGGAGAGCTTCACGCCGCACGAAGCCATCGACGTCGTACGTGACGTACTGCCGGCGGACGGTATTCTGACCTTCGACGTTGGTGCTCATACCCACCAGATCGCCAGCCAGTGGACGGCGCATGCACCGAAGACTTTTCACATTACCAATGGATGGTCTTCTATGGGCTTCGGACTGCCTTCGGCAATCGCCGCTAAGTTGGCCCGGCCAGACCTTCCGGTGGTGTGCGTTCTCGGTGATGGTTGCTTCCAGATGACCTGCGGCGAAGTAGCGACGGCCAAACGTCTCGGCATCAGTCTTCCCATCGTGGTGTTGGATGATCGCTGGCTCGGCCTGATCAGGGTTAAACAGGAGCGTCGGCAGTTGCCTATCTATGGCACTGCGTTGCAGGAAGAAGAATACCTAGATCCGCCAGAACATTACTTTGGCGTACCCGCTGTTGGTGCACGCAATGCTGAAATTCTGCGCGTAGAGCTGGAAAAAGCGCTGCAAAAGCAAGGTCCGACAGTAATCGAGGCCGTCGTCGATGCGGAGCACTATTCCGATACGGTCTTTGACTAGGTCGTCGGTCAAGCTCCAAATTTACAAACTTCCGCACGATCGGATTGCTGTGCTACTGTTTAAGCTACGAAATCGAATGAATTGCCGATGAATAGTCAGCAAAAAACAGAGGGGACATAAGGCTATGGTGCAGAATATTTATAAGGTTTTCGGTTTGATAGCTGCGACGCTGTTGCTTAGTGTGAACGTTGTATCAGCCCAAGTGTCCGGTCAGAGAGAGGCGGTAGAAAGCTCACGTGCAAATGTCCCGTCACCTCCATGGGCGGCAGGCGATGAACGCGGAATGGCCAATGGAATTGGTGCCGGGACATGGGCGCGTTGCGCCTGGCATATGAGTCAACCCGGGGCGAAGTCATACGAGATCTCACACATCCGCTCAAACACCATGCCGCAGTCACCGTTTGGAGTGCCTCTGAACTATGAATACACCCCGACTAAGTCAATTCCTTACAGCAAGCATGCTTTCAATGATGAGGTTTTGAAAGGTGGCCAACCCGGGGCTCAGGGGACACAAATGGATGCTCTTGGCCATTTTGGGCACATGCCTAAACTTTGGAAAGGAAAAGGACCGATACCCGTCGACACCGCTCAATATTACGGTGGTTTCAAGCAAAAGGACGTTAAGCCAAGTCCGTCATCGCCACTTCTCAGGCTCGGTATCGATAAGGTTCCGCCAATTGTCACTACTGCTGTGCTGCTCGACGCGCGAAAACATCTGGGAGGGGGAAAACCGATGAACGACGGCGCCCTCATCAGCGCGAAAGATATAGAGGCGATGATAAGCGCTCAGGGTCTTTCCTGGCGCGGCATTCTGCCGGGCGACGTACTATATATTTATACGGGCTGGTCGGAGAATTGGTCGGATCCGGACACCGCAAAGACATACTATACGATGGGGCCTGGCCTTTCGTTTGATGCGGCAAAGTATATTGGAGAAAAGAGGGTTGTTCTGGTCGCGTTGGATAACCCATTCACTGACCCTGCGGCCAAGGGAATGATATTTGGCAAAGCACCCCCGGCAAAGGGGACGCCCCCCGGGCTTCCATTTGCAATCCACCACTACAACCTATCCGTTTCTGGGGTACTTCAGATCCAAAACGCTAACTTAAAATCGCTTGCGGATGATAAGGTGTGGACCTCGTGCACAATGATTTTACCACTACGAAGTAAAGGCGGTGCTGGATCGCCAGTTCGCCCTGTTGCTATTGGAGTCCCAAAAAGCTGACAAAAAAATTAATAAAAACTCATTTTCTTTTTAATGGACCCAACGAGAGAGGAGCGTTGCAACACATAATCGAGAGGAGCGTTGCAACATATAATAACGACTCTAGGGAAAGGGAACTCTAATGGGATATACCCTCGAACAGCTATCAGCCGATTGCCGTACAGCGATGGATACAGATTCCGGCCCTGCCGGCCGGGAGAAGGTCCGAGACTTCGTCGCTAGGGCCTGCAAGGACGATGATTTTGTGTTGGAGCACCTCGGGCCGGGAAATACCACGCCGCGCCGAGTTATTTATGAAGACGACAAACATAATTTCTGTATTCTTGCCCATGTCTATGAAGGGGCAAAGGGGTCCAATCCACATGATCACGGTCCTAGCTGGGCGATTTATGCCCAGGTCGACGGCGTTACGACAATGACGGATTGGGAGAGGGTCGAAGCCCCGAAAGATGGGGAACCCGGAAAGGTTCGCAAAGTAAAAGACTATGATATGCACCGTGGAGATGCCTATCTCTATAACGAAGGTGACCTTCATTCTCCGGCGCGAGCTGACACCACCCGACTGATCCGTGTCGAGGGACAGAACCTCGCAGGGGTCAAGCGGGATACATACAGAGTTATCGACTGATCTGCGGGGTGTGGCGGCCGGGGCAACCTGGAGACACGGCTAAACTCTCGAATAGAGGTCGTGAATATCGCTCCGAGGTAAGCACCATCTTTTGACGCAATTTGAGCTCAATAGCGAGGGTCCTCACCGATGACTTTGGTTAGATCTAATTCATCGCGGATCCACCATCGACCGTCAGAACCTGACCGGTAATAAAGTCGCTTTCGGGGCTCGCTAGGAAGATGCAGGCACCTACGACGTCCTCAGGAACTTGTTCACGTTTGATCGCGCGCGTTTCAGTACCCTTTGAGATATGAGTACGTACCACCTCATTGGCCATAACGGCTTCGGTCATTATACCGCCGGGGGCGATGGTATTTGCTCGGATGCCGTAATCCCCCAGTTCTCGAGCAATAGACCGTGTGAATGAAATGACCGCTCCTTTCGATGTGTCGTAGTGTAAAAGGTTGATGTGCCCCTTAAGCGCTCGACCGGAGGAAATATTCACGATTTTTCCATAGCCTTGTTGTTTCATCTGCGGCACGACTGCCTTCGTGCAGAGAAACATACCGTTGATGTTCACATTCAATACCCGCTCCCATTCCGACTTGTCGATCTCTAGGATTGGTTTTGCCGGAATTTGAACCCATAATGCAGCGTTGTTCACGAGGACATCGACGCGGCCAAAAATTTCAACAGCCTTATTAACTAAGGTATTCACGGCGGTTTCGTCGGTGACGTCTGTTTTCACGAACGTTGCCGTTCCGCCTGCAGCCTCTACTTGGGCAATTAGGCTCTCCGCCGGTGCGATATCCGCGATAACTACACGAGCGCCCTCCGATACAAATCCACGTACATACGCTGCACCGATACCCTGCGATCCGCCGGTTATAATTGCGACCCTGCCTTCAAGTCGTGACATATGCTTTATCCACTCAAGAGTTGAAGTGTTCTTCGGATAACCAGCGTCCGATCGCCGTCAGGTGCTCGTCCTCGTCGAACTGGCCGAGTATCTGAATGCCAACCGGTACGCTATCGACAGACATTAGTGGGAGGGACAGCGCCGGCATGCCTATCACCGAAGAACCCTCATTGAAGACGGCACTGCCCTGATCCATGCCCACCGGACCAGGGCCTGGCGACGAAAGCGTTATTAAGGCGTCGGCGCGCAAGGATATTTGTCGGTGCAGATCACGAGCCCGGACGCGACGGTTAAGAGCTTCGCGGTACTCGGCTTGGCTAAGGCCTTCCGCTTCCTTCAGCCCCATCAGGAGGCGGGGTGGAATTTGTTCCGGATATCGCTCCTTGTATTGCAGCATTGGCCACTGGAACTCAAAACGATATAGGGTCCGCCAGAGCTCAGGCATTTCAGCGAAAACCTGCTCATACGCTTCGATCGACGGATCATTTGTCCGGTCATAAATTTCGACACCCGCATCGCGCAAACCATCAAGAATCCCTTCAAACTCTGCTTTGGTCTTCTCATCGGTTTGGTCCCAGCCAGCAGTTTCCAGCCGTATAAGGCGAGCCGGCTTAAGTGGGACGGGTGGTTGGGTTCCGCCGAATAGGCCTGGATACCCGGGATCTCCGCCGCCGTATTTTGAGATATGCCGCGAAATAATCCAAACGTCCGATAGGTCGCCACCGAACACGCCGAGATGGTCCATGCTATGTGCCGCTGAAAATACACCCTGGCGGTTTAGGGCACCGAAGGTAGCCTTTATGGCAAAAGCCCCACAGAAACTGGCAGGACGGATCGTCGATCCTCGAGCGTGGGTGCCCAGAGCACCCGGGATGGTGCCGCCGCCAACTGCAGCCGCGGTTCCGGAGGAGGACCCTCCAGGGGTGCGGCTCAGGTCGTGAGGATTACGAGTGCGTGAAGGATCTCCGCCTCCGAAAGTAACGGTGACCGTTTTACCCAGGATAACGGCGCCGCCTTTACGAAGAGCATTGACTGAGGCGGCATCTCGGATAGGTCGATGGTCCTTGAACAGCTCACTACCGTACTCGGTCGGCATATCTACAGTTTCGATTAGGTCTTTGATGCCCACAGGCATACCGTCTACCGGTGACAGCGGCTTGCCATCCGCGTAGCGCTTTCCAGCCTCATCTGCAGCCACTCGCGCGGGGTCCGTATTTACAATCTCCCACGCCATCACATCCTTTTCGATGGCGTCTATTTTCTCAAGACAGCGTTCCAAATATGCGCGTGGTGTGTCGGATCCGTCACGGAAACTGACAGCCGCGTCGTGAAAAGTCATTAATGAATGGGTTCTCGGATCGTAATTTGGATCGTTCATCGAGGGCTGTCTCCCTATTATGGCTTTTGTCTTTACCAAGAAGTATACCGAACCCATTAGCTTATGAACATTAAGGGGAAGACCACATGAGTGTATCTCTGGATGGAAAGCGCGCGCTGATTACTGGTGCCGGTGGCGGAATGGGCCGAAGCCACGCCATTCTGATGGCTGAGCGTGGCGCCGACATCGTCATTCATGACATCAAGGGTGATGGCGCTGAGGAGACCGCCGAAATGGTGCGTGGACATGGTCGTGATGCGTCGGTGGTTGTGGCCGACATCCGCGACGTTGCTGCTTTCACTGCGGCTATAGGAGACGCCGGGTCGGTCGACATCCTTGTCAATAATGCTGGCGTCGGCGGGGCACGTCGCGCAATCGAGGACATCAATGAAGACATCTATAACGAGATGTTCGAGGTCCATGTGCGTGGTACTTTTTTCGCAACCCAAGCTGTATTGCCGGCTATGAAGAAAAAGAAAAACGGTAAGATCATCAACATCAGTTCGATATACGCGATGGGCGGCAGCCAACTCGCTAGTCATTACGCGGCGTCGAAATCTGCGATTTCGGGTTTTACCAAGAGCTGGGCACGGGAACTTGCCCCCTGGCGGATCAAAGTTAATGCTGTTGCGCCTGGTTTTATCGTAACCGGGATGACGCAGGGGTCCAATCCGCCCGAAAAGATTGCTGAACGGGAAAAGCTGATGCCGCTGGGTGAGTTCTGCAAACCCATCGATATTGCCTACGCCGTCGCGTGGCTCGCGAGTGGCGAGACGGACTTGCTATCCGGTCAAGTCATCAGCCCGAATGCGGGCGAGGTGATAGTGGGGTATTGACCCGCGGGCAGATTCAACGTTTTCTGCTTCTGCAATAAGGTCGCGTATTGAAATTTCAATGCGGGCGACGGCGGTTCAAATTGATTTTCTTTCTCGGTTGCTTCGCCAATGATCTCTGACGACCTGATTACCTATAGCCCTAAGGTTTTTATTCCTCTTACAAAGCTGTGCCGCGACGTCTGTCATTACTGCACGTTTGCCCACCCGCCACGTGCAGGGGAGCGGGCTTTTCTCATGGCTGAAGATGTTCTCGCTATCGCCCGAACAGGGGCTGACGCGGGGTGTACCGAGGCTCTGTTTACACTGGGCGACAAGCCGGAACGTCGGTACCGGACTGCAAAAGATGAATTGTCTTCGCTGGGACACACTTCGACAATCTCATATCTCGCCGAAATGGCTGACTTGGTACTCAGAGAAACCGGTCTTCTACCACATCTCAACCCCGGTGTGATGACGGCGGAAGATATTGCCATCCTTCGGCCTGTTTCTGCTTCGATGGGGATTATGTTGGAAGGTATAGCACCGTCGCTAGCGAATAAGGGCGGGCCACATTATGGGTCACCCGATAAGGACCCCGCTGCGCGGCTTGAGACAATACGTTTGGCGGGGGAGGCACGCGTTCCGTTCACCACTGGTATTCTGATCGGGATCGGAGAGACGAGGGACGAGCGGCTGGCGGCATTGTGCGAGATTGAAGATCTACAAGACCGCTACGGCCATATCCAGGAAATCATTATCCAAAATTTTCGGGCTAAGCCTGGAACGCGAATGGCTAATATGTCCGAGCCCACTCTCGAAGACCTAAAATGGACGATCGGGGCGGCACGTGATCTTTTTGGTCCGAATATGCCGATCCAAGCTCCACCTAACCTAACCGGCGTTGATTTCCCGCAGTTGGTCGATGCCGGGCTCAGCGATTGGGGCGGGGTGTCGCCAGTTACGTGTGATCATGTTAATCCAGAAGCCCCTTGGCCCGAAATCGTCAGTTTGCGGGAAGGGACGGCGTCGAAAGGTCGTGTACTTGTGGCGCGTCTGCCAATTTACCCACATTACATATTCGATGACGGCTGGTTGGACGATGCTGTCCGCCCGGCTGTGCTGCGCAGTATGGATATCGATGGGCTGGCACGCGACGACCGTTGGTCGCCGGGGCTTTCCGACGTCAAACCGGTCGCGCCGGCAGTGATCGGGGGTTATGGGCGTAACCTGAGAGCAGCAATTGATCGCGCCGCTGCCGGCAAGGAGTTAACTGAGGCAGAGACTGTGGGATTGCTCGAGGCCCGGGGGGCAGGGTTTTCTGAGGTGACTAAGGCAGCGGACGATCTCCGACAATCCGTCTCGGGTAACACCGTCACCTTCACGGTTAATAGGAATATTAATTACACCAATGTATGTGGCTATCGTTGCGGTTTCTGCGCCTTTTCTAAGGGCAGGCTTAGCGCCAACCTTCGCGGAGCGCCTTATGACCTTGCACTAAGCGAAATCGCCCGTCGCACCGAAGAGGCCTGGACGCGCGGCGCCACCGAAGTGTGCCTACAGGGCGGAATTCACCCGGATTATTCTGGAGAGACTTATCTCGCTATCCTCGATGCCGTTAAAACCGCGGCTCCAGAAATCCATGTGCACGCATTTTCGCCGCTAGAAATTTCACAGGGGGCGGCAACTATGGGGCTTTCCTTAGCCGAATATCTGGGTCGGCTGAGAGATGCTGGTCTGGGATCGCTTCCCGGTACCGCTGCAGAAATTTTGGACGATGACGTTCGTGCAGTTCTTTGTGCGGATAAGGTGTCTACCGACGAATGGCTTGAAGTCATGGAAGCCGCGCATTCGGTTGGCCTTCGATCGACCGCGACTATCATGTTCGGTCATCTGGAACGTTCGATTCATCAAGCTAAGCATTTATTACGTCTGAGAGAGTTACAGAAACGGACAGCGGGTTTCACGGAGTTCGTGCCGCTACCTTTTGTCCACATGGAGGCCCCAATTTATCTGAAGGGGATCGCCCGCCGTGGACCGACTTTCCGGGAGAGCATATTGATGCATGCTGTTGCGCGTTTGGTCTTAAACCCCTTTATACCCAACATTCAGGCAAGCTGGGTAAAGCTTGGGCCGGCCGGCGCAATGGCGTGTCTGAAGGCTGGCGCCAATGACCTCGGAGGCACCCTTATGAACGAAACTATCTCACGTGCGGCCGGCGCCGCGCACGGCCAAGAATTCGCGCCGGAAGAGATGGAATTGTTGATTGCTGACTTCGGTCGCGTGCCAAAGCAAAGGTCTACGCTCTATCAAGATGTGTCGAGGAAACGTATAAAGGCGGGAAGATCCGCGGCAGGACTTGATGCTCTTATCCAGACGCCGGCTTCGAAGTTCGCACATGGCGAGGTGACGGCATGATTGATCGACTTCCCGTAATCGCCGTCCTTGGGGGAACCGGCGAGGAAGGGTCGGGGCTTTCCACACGCTGGGTGGCCGCCGGATATCGCGTTCTCGTGGGCTCTCGGTCGTCTGAGAAGGCCGAAGAGGTGGCGTCTACAATAGGTGCCGAAGGTATGGATAATTTAGCGGCTGCTGCTGCTTGCGATATCGCTGTGTTGACGGTTCCGTATCAAGCACAGCGGTCTACACTGACCGAATTACGCGATGCGTTGCAGGGAAAAATTTTGGTGGATGTCACAGTCCCATTGGTCCCGCCAAAGGTGATGCGTGTCCAATTGCCGGAGGAAGGTAGCGCCGCACAGATCGCACAGTCTGTCCTCGGAGATGGTGTCCGTGTGGTTTCAGCGTTTCAGAATGTTTCCGCCGCGCACCTGAAGGACCCCGATTACGTAGTCGACTGCGACGTGTTGGTGACGGGAGATGATCCGGCGGCACGAACCGAGATAGCCGCTCTCGCTGAAGCGGCAGGGTTAACTGCCATCGAGGCAGGACCATTGGACAACGCCGCCGCTGCAGAGGCATTGACGTCTTTGCTGATATGGATCAACCGAAAATATAAGTCACCCGGCGCCGGTGTTCGAATTACGGCTTTGCCGGACCGGAAAGCGTAGAACACTGCGGCATTTTTCAGGCTCAGGCCGGGGTTCCGCTTGCCGTACTGTTGACCGATGAGATATCCGAGGAGCCGATTTGGGCGCTATTGTCCAAAGTAGTCGAGAATTCGTATTCACTGCGTAGAATTTCTTAATGGTTACATCTATATGATGGCGGCATCTCCAGTAGAAGGATGGACATATTGGGCGAATACGGAATTAGTCAATCTCTTCCGCGATTTGAGGATCCCAAGCTGCTCACGGGCGGCGGCGATTTTATCGACGATGACAATGCCCATGGACAACTTTATGGCGTAGTCGTTCGTTCTCCGTACGCGCACGCTGATATTGCAGGTATTGATGTTTCTCAAGCCTTAGACGCAACAGGCGTCGTTGCCGTCTATACCGGACAGGATTACAAGGAGGCCAACTGGGGCCCAATACCGCATATTGGACCACCTGTAAAACGCCGCGGCGGCGAAGACTTTATCCTACCGGAATTTTATCCGCTCGCTGTCGATCGCGTCAGAATGGTGGGTGAGGGTGTCGCATTTGTGATTGCCGAAACTGTGGCTGACGCCATGGATGGGGCAGATCTTGTGGTGGTAGATTTTAAACCATTGACGGGATCTGCGCAGACGGCATCGTCTTTCCGAGATGACACGCCGGTTATTTGGCCGGATATCGGCAACAACGAGGCGCTGGTACACGAAATTGGCGATAGGTTGGCGACGGAGGAGGCTTTTGCGAAAGCAGACCACGTGGTGCAGCAAAGGTTCAATATCAACCGAGTGCTCGGAAACGCTATGGAAATGCGCGCGTGCCTCGCCGTCCACGACCCTCGAACAGACCACTACACTTTACGGGCCCCAGTCCAACATCCATGGGCGGTTCGGAAAATTCTTTCTTCCGCCGTTATTGGTGTTGACGAGTTGAATATCCGTGTGATCGCGCCGGATGTCGGTGGCAGTTTTGGCATCAAGGCGAACGTTTATCCGGAATACCTTATGGCGCTATTTGCCGCGAGGAAAACCGGGCGTCCAGTAAAATGGACTAGCGAGCGGACGGAGGGGTTCCTCAGTGATTTTCATGCCCGTGATAACATCGCGGATGCCGCTCTAGCACTGGACAAAGACGGCAACTTTATGGGGTTCCGTCTGCACAATCGGGTCAATATTGGAGCTTATTTTTCACCTATTGGGTCCGGTCCGGCTACCAATAACCTAGGGACGCTGTCGGGTGTATACACGACACCAGCGGCCTACGTGGAAGTATTAGGTGTATTTACGAATTCTCATCCTACCGCACCCTATCGTGGAGCGGGACGCCCAGAAGCGGCATTTATCATTGAACGCATCATCGATATCGCCGCTGATGAATTGGGTTTCGATCCGGTTGAGTTACGCCGTCGGAACCTGATCCCATCGGACCTGATGCCTTTCAAGACGTCACTGACATTTACCTACGATTCAGGCGAATTCGAAAAGAACATGGATGATGCATTACGTTTGGCGGATTACAACGGTTATCCCGCTCGCAAGGCGGCGTCGGACGCGGCTGGAAAGATGCGCGGCATCGGCGTAGCTAATGCTATTGAACGGGCTGCACCCCCTGGCGTTGAGACTGCGGAAATCCGTTTTGATCCGTCGGGGACGGTAACGATCCTCTCGGGGACGACCCATCAGGGCCAAGGGCACACGACCATGTATACCCAATTGCTCTGCGACAAATTAGGGCTGGAGGCGAATCAGGTCCGTGTGATCGAGGGAGATACCGATCGTTTGGCCTATGGAACAGGTGCTGGGGGTTCGCGTTCGTCAGCGATGGGGACGGCGGCACTTGTCATGGCAGCTGACAAGATCATCGAGAAGGGCAGTCAGATCGCTGCGGTCATGCTGGCGGCGGCGGTCGACGATATCGAGTTGGAAGATGGACGGTTCACCATCGCCGGAACTGACCGCAGCACAGAACTAGCCGATGTCGTTCGTAATGCTTTTGCAGGCAGTAACTTACCCCAAGATATGGAGCCTGGAATGCTGGCCCATGCGGTTTATCACGGAAAGGCGCCGAGCTATCCCAACGGCTGTCACATATGTGAGGTGGAGGTTGACCCTGATACCGGTGTAGTCGACGTGCTAAACTACGTCGTGGTGGATGATTTTGGTACGATCTTAAACCCGATTTTGGTTCATGGGAAGGTGCATGGCGGGGTGGCTCAGGGGGTAGGGCAGATTTTGCTGGAGGACACAGTGTATGACGAAGATGGGCAGTTGTTGACGGCGTCGTTTATGGATTACAGCATGCCGCGGGCGGACGACTTCTGCAATTTTGAGGTGAAGGCGAATTCCGTTCCGACCAATACAAATCCTCTTGGGGTAAAGGGCGTGGGCGAGGCCGGCTGCGTCGGCGCTATGCCAGTGATGATGAACGCGGTGATCGACGCCCTGAGCCCGCTGGGTATTCGAGATATTGATATGCCTGCCAGCCCGTCCCGCGTTTGGGCGGCAATTCGTGACGCTAAGGGTTATGTTTAAGTCTGGTACGTATTTCTATTCAGCGTTTGTCGTTGCAGCCGGTCTCGGGCTGCCGGGATTCCGCCCCCGACGCTGGTTAAACACCGCACCGATAAATCGTTCTCGGTATGACTCCTTGAGCGGAGTCGGGTATTTTTTTTCTGGTTCTTCAGCTGTGGGCGTCGTACTGGGTCATGAGTGATAATTTGAGCGGACTTTCTGCAATCGAAATCGCCGATGGGGTCAAGGAGGGAAAGTTTTCGGCAGAGGACGTCGTTCAGGCATGTCTCGAACGGATCGAGAAGCGCGAAGATGAGGTTATGGCTTGGGAGTTTATAGATCCCGACATTGCTCTTTCTCAGGCTCGGGCATTGGATGCGGCGCCGGAAAAAGGACTTCTTGCCGGTGTCCCGGTGGGGATAAAAGACATTATCGATACCGGGGATATGCCGACGGGTCTGGGTTCCCCAATTTACGATGGTTATATCCCTCCGGTCGACGCGACTTGCGTGGCAAGACTTCGGTCGGCAGGGGCTGTGATTCTCGGTAAGACTGTAACCTGCGAATTCGCCGGCCTTACACCTCGTAAGACAGCCAATCCCCTCGATCCGTTGCGCACGCCGGGCGGGTCGTCTAGTGGATCTTCTGCAGCCGTAGCCGATAGCATGATGCCCATCGCACTCGGTACGCAGACCGGCGGTTCCGTTCTGCGTCCGTCATCCTATTGCGGTATCATCGGGTTCAAACCAAGCTTCGATACATTTAGTCTTAAGGGCGTGTTTCCTGCTGCAGAGAGCCTTGACACTCTAGGGCTTCACGCCCGATGCATGGAAGATATCGAAATAACGACTTCCGCGTTGCTTCGGCGGGACCATAGTCCGGCGCCGGTTTTACCGCGGCCACCCGTGGTTGGATTATGCAAAACTTGGATGTGGGAAGATGCCCAGCCAGAGACCCGAGCCGCTGTCGAAAACGCGGTCGACGCCATTAAGGCCGCTGGCGGATATGTGCGGGATTTGGAATTGCCCGAGGAGTTTCAGTGGCTAGGTGACGTCCGTGGAGTGATAAACGCCAGAGAACGCGCTTCCGCTATGGCCGGTGAGTGGGCTACGAATAGAGAGCAGCTTAGCGATCAGCTCCGGAAAACCGTTCAGGACGGGATCGATACGCCATACGACGAATACGTCGACGCGATGTATCTGATGGAAACCTGCCGGGCGCGCATGAACCAGACTTTTGAAGGATGCGAGGTATTGTTGGCCCCAGCGGTCGACGGCGAAGCTCCGCTAGGTCTGGACGATACTGGAAGCCCGAAGTTCCAAGCATTTTGGACAATGTTACACGTGCCCACAATCACTTTACCGTCTCACAAAGGTCCAAATGAGATGCCGGTGGGAATTCAACTGATTGCCCCTTATCGGGCTGACCAATTTCTGATGGCTGCCTCGCGCTGGGTTTTGGACGCGCTGGCGGTATGACAGATGTGAAAAAGGGGCCTATCGGTGAGCGAGTATTGCGCCTTGAAGATTGGCCGCTTTTAGGCGGCGAGGGAACGTTTGCGGCTGACTGGTCTTTTCCGGACACATTGCATATGCGTGTCGTCCGGTCGAACGTGGCCCACGGAAAGTTGCGCTCCGTCGATATTTCAACGGCCATCTCACTACCTGGCGTACATACCATCTGGACTGCAGAGGATGTTTCTGAAATACCGAAAATAGAATTTCGTGCAACTAAATATACGGGTCTGGAGCCCTACAGACAGCCGGTACTTGCCACCGATTGCGTGCGGTACGTAGGAGAGCCGGTGGCGGTGGTTTTTGCTGACAATCTTTACGCGGCGGAAGATGCCGCTAACCAGATTTGGCTAGATATAGAAGAGCTTCCACCGATTACGGATGCGACTGCCCCCCCCGGCGAGTTCGCGACGGGTTGCAGCACAGAGGCGACGGTCATTGAAAAGGGATACGGCGACGTCGATGCCGCCTTTGCGATCGCTGATGACGTAGTCGACTTGGAACTACGTACCGGTAGGCATTCAGGGGTGCCGCTGGAATGCCGCGGTGGGTTGGCGCGGATCAACCCGGACAGCGGAGTGTT
>JAYYZV010000045.1:0-9498 GCA_036339975.1 Pseudomonadota bacterium
GTGCCGCACCATCAGCTTTATGAGTCACACCCTTGGTCAGGGTTGAATTTTTAGGCAATTTAAATTCGGCCATGATCGTCCTCTTTCATTGCTGCCTAATAGACACGCTGGGCTGGTGGAATCGGGGCCACGTCATTGCTCAGCGTATTCATTGCCACCTTACGATAAGCGAGCTTTGATTTGTTGTGTTCATCAAGCCACATTACCGTATGTTTCATCCAGTTTTCATCATCGCGCTCGGGATAATCTTCGCGCGCATGCCCACCCCGGCTTTCTTTGCGGTTGATTGCGCTATCCAAACTGACCACGGACTGTGCCAATAAATTGTCATATTCCAGCGTTTCAGCAAGATCCGAATTCCATATTAGCGAGGTATCACTGACTTTAATGTCATCATTTTTTGACCAAAGCGACGTTAGTCTTTCCCGACCCTCCTGCATCAAATCGCCAGTGCGGAATACGGCGCAATGCGCCTGCATCGTGCGCTGCATTTCTATCCTTAGTTCAGAGGTTTCGGTGGTGCCTTTTGTAAAGCGGCGGGTATCAAAACGGTCCAGAGCCTTTTCGCCAGCACCCCTCGGCAGTTCCGGCTGGCTTTGCCCTGGTTCAATCATCTCCGCTGCACGCTCGCCCGCAGCCCGTCCAAATACCACCAAATCGAGCAAGGAATTAGACCCCAGTCGGTTGGCGCCATGTACTGACACACACGCCGCTTCGCCAATGGCCATCAACCCCGGCCGGACCGATTCCGCATTTCCATTAACGGGCGCAACCACTTCGCCCTGATGTGTGGTAGGAACGCCGCCCATGTTATAATGCACCGTCGGCAATACCGGGATAGGCTCTTTGGTTACGTCCACACCGGCAAAAATTCGTGCGGTATCGGAAAGACCCGGAAGGCGTTCGTTAATCACTTTTGCATCTAGATGCTCTATATGAAGATGGATGTGATCGCCATCCGTACCCACGCCGTTACCGTCGCGGATTTCCATCGTCATCGCCCGGGCAACGACATCTCGCGATGCCAGATCCTTGACCGATGGCGCATAACGCTCCATGAAGCGCTCGCCCTGCGAATTAGTTAGGTAGCCACCTTCACCACGGACACCCTCCGTTATTAGGCAGCCGGCACCATAAATTCCAGTAGGGTGAAACTGGATAAACTCCATATCTTCACAGGGCAGCCCTGCTCTCAATGCCATCGCATTGCCATCACCGGTCTGGGTGTGTGCGCCAGTGCAGGAGAAATATGCGCGCCCATATCCGCCCGTCGCCAACACAACCAGACTGGCGCGGAACCGGTGAATGGTCCCATCGTCCAAATTCCAAGCTAATAGACCTCGGCAAACATTGTCATCGTCCATAATCAGGTCGATACCAAAATATTCTATAAAAAACTCGGCATCGTGCTTCAGCGATTGTTGGTAAAGCGTATGCAGGATGGCATGGCCGGTTCGATCAGCAGCCGCAGCTGTACGCTGAGCCGGCGGGCCTTCGCCGTATTTGGTTGTCATACCACCAAACGGACGCTGATAGATTTCGCCCTTTTCAGTGCGTGAGAACGGAACACCGTAATGTTCCAACTCCAGCACAGACGGAATAGCCTCACGGCACATGTATTCTATAGCGTCCTGATCCCCCAGCCAGTCGGCGCCTTTGACGGTATCGTAAAAATGCCAGCGCCAGTCATCTTCACTCATATTGCCGAGGGCCGCGGAAATACCGCCCTGTGCGGCCACAGTATGACTGCGCGTAGGGAAAACTTTGGTGATACAGGCGGTGCGCAAGCCTTTCATAGCCATGCCAAATGTAGCCCGAAGACCGGCCCCGCCGGCGCCAAGGACCACTACATCATATGTGTGATCTATGATTTCGTATGCGTTGGTATCCATTGCGTTCATTTGCGCGATCCACAGAGTTCTCTGACGTGATTAGCCGAGGGCTATTTTAACGATAGAAAATATTGTAGCTACGGCTAGTCCGATAGCTGCGAATTTAACAAGCCCGATGGCAAAAATCTTAAGCCATTCTGTGTGCACGTAGTCTTCAAGCACGACTTGCAGTCCGAGTTGGGCGTGATGAAATGTAGCAATGGTCAGCAGCACTAGCAGAACCGAAACAATAGGTGTTGTGATCCAATCACGGAAGGTGATGTAATCCGAACCAGCCATGGCGCAGATGGAAGCTACAAACCAAATAACAAGAGGGACCAGAGCAACAGCAGTCATACGTTGTGCCCACCAGTGCACTACACCTTCCTTAGCCGAACCCAGCCCTCTAGCTTTACCAAGCGGCGAACGTAGGCTCATTAGAACTCTCCCATCGAAACATAGCCCCAGACCCAAGCAATAACGGTCAACGCGATCGAAACAACTACTACTACCCAGCCACTCCGATAGGCGCTCGCTAGTTCAAAACCTTTTCCGGCATCCCAAAACAGATGCCGGATACCGTTACAGAGATGATAGAACAAGGCATAGGACCATCCGAATAGCAGCAGCCTGCCAACCCAGGAAACATTGAATGCCTGAACGTCACCAAAGGTGTCCTCCCCTGTGGCAGCAGCAATCAGCCACCACACCAAGAGCAGTGTTCCAACCGCAAGCGCGGTACCGGTGGCGCGATGCATTATGGACATCATGGAAGTGAGTTGCGGTTTGTATATCTGCAGATGCGGGGACAAGGGGCGATTTGTACTCGCCATGGACTCATTCCTGTTTTCGTGCTCGATGGGGCTGAAAAGTATACTTTTTGTCAGCTGTTTCGGTTTACGCTGATGGCTGATTCAAGTCAATCTGCACTAAGTATAGACAACTGCCTCGGCGAGTTTTCCTGCGAAAAAACGCCGATGTGAACAAGCATGGGGATAATTTGTGCACCCAAATTTTGTTTATACACAGAAAATATATAGAAACGTTAGTTTGGACGTTGCAACACGATAGGGGTAAAGAGATCATTATTCGGCGTGAGAGCGTAAGAGTCGCCAATACCGGGTAGCGGATCCGCCCTTTTTGAGTTGGTTTCCTGACGGCAGCGGCGGTTCGCCGACAGAGAACAAGCGTATTCTGGCAACGGGGTGCGTGAGTGTCGGTCGGATGGGCGAACGTCACTCGGATTCCATCCCGCGATGTTCGCTTGCAGATGGTTCTGTCCGTGGAATGGGACGGATTTTCTAGCGGCAATTTGATGGCTTACGCCGGATGGACGCCGAAGGGACCGGGATTTAAAGCCGGGAGACCGGACAAATATCGCCGCCCGTCAGAATTACGTGCAATCCCCGAAGCGCGCGTTAAATGATCGGAAAATCTGGAAGCGGAGAGGTTTAATTAACTGCCACGGCTTCAGGTCCCGGTGACGGGACGGCCTGTAACCGAATGCGGTGTATCGCCAAGGGCACCGCAGGGGTGCGGATTGAGGCCAGCTAGCTCTCGCGTCTACGGGGCCTTACGGGCTCTTGGGGCGTCGGGCGTGTCTTCGCGGGACACACAGCGTGGGTTGAGAGGCTTGCGCGCCCGGCGTCTCAATTATTTCCAATATATCAGCTGTTTCGTATTCAAAATGCGCCGTTTCGTTTTGCTAAATTACGCTTCACCTAAAGCGCAGTTATCCATTATCTGAGACTATGGCTTCCGCGCTGGCGCGGAAAACCATCGCACCACACAAACAATCAAACCGCGTTAACCAATTTTTTACGGACCAATACCTCAGCTATCTGTACCGTATTTAGCGCCGCACCTTTACGCAAATTATCGGACACAACCCACATGGCCAGACCGTTCTTGACGGTCGGGTCTTTGCGGATGCGGCTCACATAGACCGCGTCTTCACCCGCGCATTCAACAGGGGTGACATAGCCTTCGTTGGCACGGTGATCGACTACGACGACGCCCGGCGCATCGCGCAGGGCTTCTCGGGCCTCACCCTCGTCTATCGGCTTGGCGCACTCTATATTAACGGACTCGCCGTGCCCAACAAATACCGGCACCCGAACACAGGTTGCTTGAACCGCAATATCCTTATCGAGAATTTTCCGCGTTTCGACGGCCATCTTCCATTCTTCCTTGGTCGCCCCATCAGCCATAAACACATCGATATGAGGAATCACATTAAATGCTATCTGCTTGGTAAACTGTTCATGCTCCTTAGTATCGTTAACAAAAATACCGCGGGTCTGGTTAAACAGCTCGTCCATCGCCTGCTTTCCCGCCCCCGACGTTGACTGATATGTCGACACGGACACCCGCTTAATTTTAGCTATATCGTGCAGCGGTTTTAGAGCGACCACCATCTGTATGGTCGAACAGTTGGGACTGGCAATGATATTGCGCTTGGTATGCCATTCCAAGTCTTCCGGGTTTACCTCTGGCACAACCAGCGGGACATCCGGATCCATCCGGAAATAGGACGAATTATCGACCACTACACAGCCTGCCTTGGCAGCACGCGGCGCGTGCTCGGCAGATGCTTTGGAACCTGGCGAAAACAAAGCGATATCGGAGTTTGAAAAATCGTAATGCGCGAGATCCTGCACAGTTAGGGTATCCTCTTCGCCGAACGAAATTTCTCGTCCTACAGAGCGTGAAGAAGCTAGCGCCACCACATCGTCCGCGGGGAAGTTTCTCTCCGCGAGAATTTGCAGCATTTCACGGCCGACATTTCCAGTCCCGCCGGCAACCACAACTTTGTAACCCATTATCTCAGTCTTTCCTTATACACAGCTTTTTCAGCACAGCGTGTGTAGCAGATCTGTAGGCATTCCCAAATTGATCTCGCAACACAAACGAGGCGCCCATGGTCTAGGGCGAGTTCTTCTGTAATTGTTAATAAGCCCGCCGCAGGGCGGCTGCCATAGAAGCCACCCGATTGGTCATCTAAAATGTGGCAACCAATTAATTCAGCTGCCAGTTTGCCACCAGCCCGCGGGAACAGCGTTCACCGAACAATTCGGAGGCTAAAAAAACGAGCAAGTCACAGCCAGACACACTATCTTTCCAATAACGGGCTTCCTAAGTCAGAGGCACCCGGCCGCTATAATTAATTCCCGCAGATTAACGTCGCAACCGGCATCCGTGACTGTGTCTACGCAGCCATCTTGTCGAGTTCCAGCGTGAGCGCCTCACCCATCTGCTCACATGACACCGGCGTCATGCCATCCTGCATGATGTCTCCCGTCCGCAGTCCAGAATCGAGGACGTTGCGGACAGCCTGTTCGACTAGGTCAGCGTCTTCACCCATATCGAAAGAATAGCGCAGCATCATGGCATAAGATTGGATCATCGCCAGCGGATTGGCCTTACCCTGCCCCGCTATATCGGGGGCCGAACCATGGACCGGTTCGTAAAGAGCGCGGCGGCGACCTGACTCGTCTTCTGGCCCCAACGAAGCTGAAGGAAGCATACCTAGAGAACCAGTCAGCATAGAGGCGACGTCAGACAGCATATCCCCAAACAGATTATCGGTGACAATGACGTCAAACTGTTTCGGGTTGCGCACCAGTTGCATCCCGCAATTGTCAGCCAACATATGGGACAACTCAACATCGGCGAATTCATTATCGTTTACCCAGGTGGCTTCCTCACGCCACAAGATTCCGGATTCCATAACATTCATTTTCTCGACCGAGCAGACCCTGTTTTCACGTTTCTTTGCCAAATCGAACGCAACACGGCAGACGCGTCGGATTTCCTCAGTGGTGTAGACCTGCGTATTAATGCCTCGGCGCTGACCATCTGGTAGGTCTTCAATGCCGCGCGGTTCACCAAAATAGACCCCACCGGTCAGTTCGCGAACGATAAGGATATCGAGCCCGCTAATCAGGCTGGGCTTCAGACTTGACGCATCGGCCAACGCATCAAAACAAATTGCCGGTCGCAGGTTGGCAAACAAATCCATGTCTTTGCGGAGCCGCAATAGACCCGCCTCAGGGCGCACGTCAAAGCCGATATTGTCCCATTTCGGTCCACCAACAGCGCCAAATAAAACCGCATCCGAATTGAGTGCAACCTCCATAGTTTCATCGCTGATTGCAGCACCATGACTTTCATAGGCTGCGCCGCCGACCAAGCCTTCGGCCACGTCAAACGTCACTGACCGCCTCTTGTCCATCCAGTCTATAAGACGTCGGACTTCGCTCATGACTTCCGGACCAATCCCGTCGCCGGGCAGCATGAGTACTTTCTTGTTAGCCGCCATTTAGCGTTTCTCCCTGGTGCTTAGTTCTTAGACTCGCGCGCCCTGCATCCATGGCATGGACTGCTTCTGCTTTTCCTCAAATGACGTGATTTTATCGTCCGACTGCAGCGTTATACCTATATCGTCGAGGCCTTCCAGCAGGCAATGCTTGCGGAATGGATCTACATCGAAGGCTATTTCCCCGCCATCAGGGCGTAAGATCTTCTGATTTTCCAAGTCAATTCCGATGCGCGCATTCTCGCCATGAGAAGCGTCTTCCAGCAGCGCGTCGCGCTGTTCTGGTGTTACCTTAATCAGCAGCAGGCCATTTTTGAACGAGTTGTTGAAGAAGATGTCGGCAAACGATGTGGAGATGACGCATTTTATGCCAAAGTCGGTAATCGCCCAAGGCGCATGTTCGCGCGATGATCCACACCCAAAATTATCGCCAGCCACAAGTATTTCGGAATTCCGGTACTGCGGATGGTTGAGAATGAAATCCTCTTTTTCTGAACCGTCCTCGTTATAACGGACATCATTGAAGAGGTTCACGCCTAGACCTGTGCGTTTAATTGTTTTTAGGAACCGTGCAGGGATAATTCGGTCAGTATCGATATTGTGACCTGCCATCGGCACGGCGACGCCGGAGAAGGTTTCAAACTTTTTCATTTGCTGTCTCCCTTCATTCAGCGGAGGAAAGGCCACGCACGTCGGCGAGATGGCCTGTTACCGCGGCGGCGGCTGCCATTGCAGGACTGACCAGATGAGTCCGTCCCCCCGGACCCTGTCGACCCTGAAAGTTGCGGTTTGAGGTGGATGCCGACCGTTCGCCGGGCTCGAGCATGTCACCGTTCATGCCAAGGCACATTGAACAACCGGGTTCGCGCCAGTCGAAGCCGGCCTCTGTGAAGATTACGTCCAGCCCTTCAGCCTCAGCCTGTTCCTTGATCAAACCGGAACCAGGCACGACCATCGCGTAAACGCCGGCAGCCACCTTGCGACCTCTGGCAACCCGAGCAGCCGCACGCAGATCCTCAATCCGCGAATTGGTGCAGGAACCGATAAACACCTTATCGATATGAATATCGGTCAGCTTCATACCAGGTTGGATATTCATATATTCAAGCGCTCCTTGGACGGTCTGGCGTTTGGCCTCATCGTTAATGTCGGTAGGATTGGGGACAACGCCGCCGATAGGTCCGACCATCTCAGGGCTGGTGCCCCAGGACACGTGGGGTTCGATATCCGCAGCGTCGAACTCAACCTCGATATCGTATGCCGCGCCGTTGTCGGATTTCAACGTCTTCCAGTATTCGACCGCCTGCTCCCAAGCAGCGCCCTTTGGGGCCATGGGTCTACCTACAAGATAGTCAAACACCTTCTGATCAGGTGCTACAAGACCAGCGCGAGCACCTGCCTCTATCGACATGTTGCAAACCGTCATACGTCCCTCAACCGACATGTCTTCAATGACGCTGCCAGCATATTCGATAACACTGCCCGTGCCACCGGCAGTTCCAATCTCGCCGATAATCGCAAGGATAATGTCCTTGGCGGTCACACCCTCACGTAGCTCACCATTAATAGTAATACGCATGTTTTTCGACGGTTTCTGGAGAAGGGTCTGTGTCGCAAGGACATGTTCTACCTCGGACGTACCAATGCCGAAGGCTAATGCACCCAGAGCGCCATGCGTAGCGGTGTGTGAATCACCGCAGACTAGTGTTAGACCCGGCTGGGTGAAGCCCTGTTCCGGGCCAATCACGTGCACGATGCCCTGACGGACATCCAGAAAATCGATGAAGGGAAGACCGAATTCCTTGGCGTTCTTTTCCAGCAGCTCGATCTGAATCCGCGACTCCTCGTTCGCGATCCCGTCTGCTCGGCCGGCGGTGGGTACGTTGTGATCCGCGACCAGAAGATGTGCTTCTGGAACCCTAACCGGCCGGTTATTTTCGCGCAGACCGTCAAATGCTTGGGCGCTGGTGATCTCGTGAATTATCTGGCGGTCGATATACAGGATGCACGTGCCGTCATCCTTTTCCTCGACCAGGTGAGATTCCCAAATCTTGTCGAACAATGTTCTCGGTTCGGCCATCTTCATACCTCTCATTCCCTCTTGGTGCGTATGCGCAATCAGGTGTCTTTCTTTTCCTCTTTATTATCCTCAGCAGCGGGTTCCGCGAGTTCGACATCGGACACCCCTGCTTCCTCGGGTGTGGCCGCGGCCTGGTCCATCGCCTCGTCCTGCATCTCGGCTGCCTCCGCCGCCGTTGCCGGCGCTTCGTCCTTTCCGCCAGTCGTAAAGCCAAGGCGGCGATCGCCCTTCTCGGCAATCCGTGCAGATTTGCCGCGACGAGAGCGCAAGTAATAGAGCTTGGCACGGCGGACGGCACCCCGACGCACAACCTCTATTTTTTCGATGCGTGGGCTGTAAAGCGGGAACACGCGCTCCACACCTTCGCCATAGGAAATCTTACGTACGGTGAACGACGAAT
Source organism: Pseudomonadota bacterium (assembly GCA_036339975.1). Taxonomy (GTDB): domain Bacteria; phylum Pseudomonadota; class Alphaproteobacteria; order MPNO01; family UBA830; genus UBA830. Next base: position 8,670 of record JAYYZV010000045.1, read on the forward strand.
TCAGTGCCTTGGCAGTGCGGGCAATCACAACGCCCTCGTAGACCTGTACGCGCTCACGGGTACCCTCAACTACTTTGTAATGGACACGAACCGTGTCGCCGGGTGCAAATTCCGGCACTGGGCGTTCGGCGACGAGACGTTCGATTTCGCCCTTTTCAATCTGTTCAATCACGTTCATGACAATTTTCCTTCTGGTTCTGCAGGTTCTGCCGGTACTTTTTCCACAGATCGGGCCGACGCTCCCGTGTTGTGATCTCCGCCTGTTCCGTTCGCCAGGCACAGATATTCTCGTGGTGACCGGACAGCAGAACGTCCGGTACTTTGCGGCCGCACCAGTCGGCGGGCCGCGTGTAATGGGGATATTCAAGCAACTCCCGGTCAAAGCTTTCTTCCTCGAGAGAGGCCGCGGCGCCCATGACGCCAGGCAGCAGACGAACGCAGGCATCGATGAGTGCAATTGCCGCCGGTTCCCCCCCTGAAAGTACGAAATCGCCAAGACTGACCTCGGTTACGTTCCGAGCGTCAAGCACACGCTGATCAATGCCCTCGTAACGGCCGCAGATCAGCGTCACGCCCGGAGCCGCCGCAAATTCTTTGGCACATGCCTGACTGAACCGTTTTCCCCGCGGCGTAAGATAAATTAGCGGCGCATCTGCCAGTGACATATCTTCAATCGCCGCGTCGATTACGTCCGCACGCATCACCATACCGGCACCACCGCCGAACGGCGTATCGTCAACTGTTCGGTTCTTGTCGGTCGCGTAGTCGCGGATATCAACGGTTTCAAGTGACCACACCTTGCCAGTGAGCGCCTTGCCAGCGAGCGAAT
>JAYYZV010000046.1:0-20855 GCA_036339975.1 Pseudomonadota bacterium
GTGAACGACACTAGAAAGCTGAGCCACAGACGATCTCCAACGACCTCAGATACAGGCTGATTGTGCTCAAATGAGAAACCGAAATCGCCCTGCAGCATGCCAAACAGCCACATTAGGTATTGCTGCCACCAGGGTTTGTCGAGGCCATACTGCTCTCGCAAGAAGGCGATCTTAGCCTCATCGACCGCTTCGCCCTGACTTTGAAGTTCATTAATGTAGCTGGTTAGATAGTCGCCCGGCGGCAGCTGAATGATAACGAAGACTATCAGACTAATCGCGAGCAGCGTAGGGATCATGATTAGCAAACGATGGCCAAGATATTTGAGCATACTATTCTGATCCTACCGTCGGGGCTCACGCCGTTCGGCGTTATCAAACCAAAAGGTATCCGGCCGATAAATGCCGAAATGGGCACCTGGGTTCCAGTTGTATATGCCTTTGTCGGGTAAATTGCGGAGGTCTTTATTCACAACTACCGGCTGCGGCACCGAACTGATTAGACCAATCGAATAAACCTGGTCGGCATTGATTTCCAGCATGCGCTGCCAAATATCCTGCCGCTCGCGGCGGCTGCGAGCATAGGCCCACGCCCTATTCAGCCTAAGCAGTTCCAGTGCGAAGGGGTCAGACGGTCGTTCGCCAGCGCGGGACTGAGTTTGGAAATACTGGCCCCATTTGGGCCATTGAAGTTGCAGTTGGTCGGTAGGCGCGAATTCGGCTGGGATGGTGTCCGCATTTGGGATGCCGAATTCGTGGCCGGACCAGATTGACACCAGAGTTTCTCCTGCGAAGATCCGGTTACGGAACACCTCGCGTTGCGACGGGCGCGTAAACAGTTTGATCCCCGCCGCCAGCCATGAATCATGAATAAGTTCCAGAACGTCTGTTTGCTCTGTATCTTCGCCGGCGGTTTCGACGATAATTTCCATCGGACGACCATCAGGCAACAGCCGAACGCCGCGTGAATCTCGCTTTAACAGGCCGAGTTCGTCCAGTAGTGAGTTAGCAGTCACCAAGTCGAACTGAGCCCAAGCATCGCGGTAGGCTTTTTTGTGAAGAGGGCTCGAAGGCAGAACAGTATTCTGCCCCTCGATCGCCAGACCGTAATATATAACTTGGTTAATTTCATGGCGGTTAATTGCGAGTGACAAAGCGCGCCGGAACTTCACATCCTGAATTAGGTTGCGCCAAACCTCGTCTTTCACATTCATATTGGGGAATAGTGCTAGATGCGCGCCCTTTGCCGTATGCCACAGACGAACTTTGAAATTTTCTCGCTTTTCGGCTTCCTTAAGGAACGTGTAGTTGTTGAACGCAATACCGCGTGCTTGAAAATCTGACTCCCCCGCGCCCGTCTTAAGCGGAATTACGCCGGCCGCGGCGGTGGACATGGCAATCCGGTCAGTATATGGCAACTGGCGACCGTTTTGATCAACGCGATGATAAAAAGGATTGCGCTCAAAAATAAAGCGCTGCGCCGGCGGCTTTGTGAGTAGGACCCAAGGCTGGAGTGTCGGTAGGTCCGGATTGTCATTTTTGTACTGGTTATCCCTCCGGTTATGAAGGGCTGCCCAGTTCCGACGCCCCGATTTCTTCACCATATTGCGCAGTGTTTTTGCTTCGGCGTAATCTGCGTGAAACTGCTTAAGGTAATGTGACGGCCGATAGATATAGAGTGGTGTAGCAGATGCCAGCGCCGGCAAAAAATGCGGGTTTGGGAGGCTCCATGAAAAACGCACAGTGTGCGTATCAATGACTTCAAAATTTGCTGTCTCGCCCGAGACCACCATCTGTTTTGGTGCCCCAAGTGGCGATAGCCTTTTGTGGTTGGCGACATCCTCCCACCAATAACGGAAATCTTCAGATGTAAATAGTGTTCCGTCGGACCAGCGATGACCCTTACGAAGGCGTAGTGTAAATACCCGGCCCTGTTTGACGTCGACTCCGGCGAGGATATCCGGCTGCAACGCAAACTGCGTGTCGTAGGTCATCAAACGCGCGTAACCGTATACAACGATGATCCGCGTATCCTTCGAACGACCAAAAACGACGCGCATGGTGCCGCCATGCTGACCCGGATTTTCTAGCCGGACGATGCGCGGCTCCTGCGGCAGCCGCGCGGCGATGGTCGGTAGTTTGCCAATCGCGATATCGTTCTTAAACCAGGGCGTTTCGACCGGTTTTGCCGTCTGGGCAGCGGCCGAACCGAAAACAGAAATCCCGGCAATAAAGGCGGCAGATCGTATTATGCTCTTCATGCCTGTAGTTCCCCCACGTTAGCCGCGGGGTCCGCGCGCACGAAATGTTCGTTGCCCAAATCAACAAGGCCGAGGTCATGCCCGCTGCCGATCGTGAACGGCTCTGGCCATTCAGAGGGAATAGACGCCTTTCCTTCCATCAGTGCCGTTAGGTCGAGCCGGGACCCAGGGTCGGGCTTTGGAACCGCCGATAAAAGGGCCTTCGTATACGGATGCACCGGCGCCCGGAATAGCGCATCGCGAGGCGCTGTTTCCACCAGACGCCCGGCACACATCACAGCGATGCGGTCGGCGATATAATCAACAACCGCCAGATTGTGGGAAATGAAAAGATAGGTAAGCCCCAGATCCTGCTGCAGGTCTTTCAGCAGGTTCAGAATTTGCGCCTGTACCGACACATCTAGAGCCGAGACGGGCTCGTCGCATAGCAGCAGCTCGGGTTTCAGGGCCAGGGCCCGAGCGATGCCGATGCGCTGTCGCTGGCCGCCCGAAAAGCTGTGCGGATAACGGTTGAGATAGCGCGGATCAAGGCCCACAAGCGCAATCAACTCCTGCACCATTTCTGCGCGATAGGCCCCGTCGCCGATATTGTGGATAAGCAGTGGCTCAGAAATGATGTCAAATACCGTCATTCGCGGATTTAGAGACGAGAACGGGTCTTGGAACATAAACTGGACCCTCCGCCGGTAAGGAAGAAGTTCCTTTTCGCCCAACGCGGTCAGTTCGACGTCGTTGCCGCGGTCGTTAAATATCACCTGACCGGAATCCGGGGTTAGCGCGCGCATAATCATCTTGGAGAGCGTCGTCTTGCCACAACCTGATTCGCCGACAAGGCCTAGACATTCGCCCTGTCGAACAAAAAAGCTGACGTCTTCAACCGCCAGCACTTTCTGCATCTCGCCACCACTAAAGATACCGCCTTTTCGAAGCGGATAGGTTTTAGTTAGCCCGGAAACCTGCAGGAGCGGTTTTTCGAGAGCAACCGCTTCTTCCTCACGCGCCGCCAGCAGATGGCCGGTGGTATGCTGGATCTCGCGCAGTGGGACAAGGCGCTCGCCTTCTTCCATGTGAAAACGCGGAACGGCCCGCAAAAGAGCTTTTAGATAATCATGCCCTGGGCTGCGGAAGATATCATTCAGCGAACCGCGTTCCAGCACTCCACCATGATACATTACCACGATCTCATCGGCGACGTTAGCAACGACACCGAGATCATGGGTGATCATCAGCACCGCCATCTGCAATTCCCGTTGCAGATCGTTAATCAACTTCAGGATTTGCGCTTGAATGGTTACATCCAGCGCGGTGGTCGGCTCGTCCGCGATCAGTAGGGATGGTCGACATACAAGCGCCATGGCAATCATTGCCCGTTGGCGGAGCCCGCCCGACAGCTCAAAGGGATAGGTTTTTAACGCGCGTGCGGGGTCGGGAAAACCGACGAGACGCAACATCTCGGCTGTCAATTCTATCCCGAGCTGCTTCGATAACTCGCGGTGAAGGAAAAGTGCTTCCGAAATTTGGTCACCAACTGTGTGTAGCGGCGACAGCGACGTCATCGGCTCCTGAAAAATGATGGATATCTGGCCGCCGCGGATTTCTCGCATCTTCGGCCCGTTGGCATCCAGCGCCAGCAGATTGGTAGTTCTCCTGCTTTTGGGATTGGTATATAGAATTTCGCCGCCGGTTACCTTTGCTGCCTTCGGTAGAATACCCATAATTGTCTGGGACACGACGGATTTGCCGGATCCGGATTCACCGACTAGTGCAACGGTTTTCCCTTCGGGAACACGGAAACTAACCCCCCTGACGGCAGGGACGATGCCCTCGGCTACGTGGAATTCGACCTTGAGGTCGTTGACGTTCAACAAATCCTTCATTGGGAATCGCTACTAGGTGTAAATAACTCTTTCGTTTCACCCAGAAGCTCAAGATTCCCCAAGGTGGTCGGCGAAAGATCCAGCCCCCGGTCACTAGCAGCTTTCGACGCGCATTTAACAATATCGGCGAACCCACTGAGAGTCGATTCAATCCGAATTTTAACGCCGCCCCCCTTAAGAACAAGTTGCAGCCAACCACGCCTCCCGTCGCGACGGGTCGAAAAGTGCCGGAGGCGCATCTCCTCTATATCCTGCCAACGCATGGAACGCGAAAAAGGCCCGGAAACCACTATTCCCGTAATGCTAAGCTCTATGACACTAACATGTCGAATGATCACGTTCCCGGTATAGACGATGAACAAAGACACCAAGAATATCAGTGTCCAGTATACAGGGCCTATTGTTTGAAGGAAAAGAACTGGCCCCACCGTAACCGCGAGACCAAAAGCCGCGCGGATATAGTCGGAAGCAATTGTATGTATTGTATGACGGTATTCGGTCACGCGGGTGCCGGAAAAAGGTCACGCACCGACATCCAACGGGCGGCCGGATGGGATGCCGTCCGATCGATGAATTCGCGGATGAAATCCCAACACCCTTGGTCGTGCGTTAGATGGTGAGTGAGCAATCCCGTGGCCTCTCCAGCGTCCGCCGCCCCTTCGCGCTTCGCGACAAGATGCGTGATCGCCGCGGCTAGACTGGCCGTGTTCCCTGCAAACCCCCCGGTACCGTGCCAATCGATAATGTCTATATGAGTGTTGACGGCCGTTAGCCCCGGCACTGGTTCAACATTTGGGCGGGCTGCGAATGTCGAAATTCCGTGGTACCCCAAACCCGGCAGCAGGGACATTACCGAGGGGTGGATTCGGTTCCATGGCGGGACGATGGCCTCCACCCAGCCGCCCTCACCGAAAATATCGAATAGTCGCCCCCGACCTGTGGCCAGGTCGCCAGCTATGTCCCACAGATCCCGATCGGCACCGAGCTCAGATTTTCGGTCACTAGAAGACCGGTAATTCCGGTGGGCATATCCATGTTGCAGGATATCCACGTGCATATCGGACAATATATCTGATAGCGCAGGCACCGCGGTCGCGGGGACGACGGCGATAGCGACCGGCACGCCGGTTTCACGCTGGAGAGCGAGCAGGTGTTCGAGGGCGGACGTCGGCTCGATCGCGTCGTCATCCCGCCACCAGAAAACCGCGTTCCGCCCGGCATCAGCCCAGTGATCGAGCTCGGCTGTCAGGGCGCCCCAAGAACTCATGTGGCCGTCCGACGGTGCTGCTCGAGCCATGCAGAGAGGAGGTGGGCGCTTGTATCAGCGCCGTTAGCTTTAAGCCCCGAGATATCCGGTGGCGGGGCGGCCAGTGCCTCATTTACGGCGTGGGCAAGGGCGTGCGGGCTCAACTGATCTTCCGTAATGCTGCGGATACCGTTGCGGTCTTCGAGAAGACGCGCACGCAACGTCTGTTCCGTTTCCAGACCGCCGGCATAGGGCACGATCACGCCACGGGTCTGCGCCGCTAACATTTCCATAACTGTATTGTAACCACCCTGGCTGATTGAGAGCGTGCAATTTGCCATCAGCGTAGTGAAATCCGCCCGGGCCCGTTCGACGGCAATACCCTCCGGCGCGTCTGCTTTTAGCTGATCAAATATGGCCTGCGGCAGGGCATGGCCGGCGAGAATACGCCATAGGCGGTCGGAAAGTTTCGTTTCTTTCCTGGCTAACATGGCGGCTCTAAAGAGTTCCTCGGAAACAGCCCCCCCGCCGGCGGAAACAATCACCTCGTCGGTACCCGGCCCATTTGGTGTTTTTTTCGGCGTGTCCACAACATATCCACTATAGGCGACGATGTCCGGAATCCGGTCAGCGGGGCCAAAAGTATCGCCGAAGGGTATTAGTTTTGGGTCACCGTGAATGAGTATGCGGTCATAATAGGTTTCGATCCGCTGCAACATCTCTTCCACACGCTGTGGCTTGGGTGGTTTGACCAAGATGTCGCGGACCGAAGATACGATAAGCGGTCGGTTCGGCCGTGTCTTTGCGGCATCTAACAGCGCGGTCAGTTCGTTGCGCAGTTGGCGCCGTCCAAATGGAAATAGCTCCGTAATGACAGCATCCGGGGAATAGGCTTCATAGGCCTGCAACAAGAGCCCGCGGCGCCGTTCATGAAAAGCTTCATCAATTTCCAGACCATTTTCGTCGACTAGGGTTTTAAAGTACTTATCTGCCGCGCGCACCGGCGGCAGCTGGACCAGCTTTGCGCCTGCGATGTCGAGGCCTGGCACATCGTGACCGCCGGACACGATGGTCACGTCCATGCCTGCTAGGCTGAATGCCCGCGAAAGGGTCGCGGTTCGTTTCAGATGTCCTATCCCGAGCAGATGCTGGACCCAGAAAAAAATTCTAGGTGCCATTATGCTCCCCATTCTCTGTCAGGGGAACGTTCAGCGCTTTGATCGCGAAACCACCATCGGGATCAGCTTCGAATATGTGAACACTGGCCCAGTTCATTTTTTCCGGCGGTTTGCCAACCATACTCCATCCGGTCGCTAACGACAGCGCCGCCCGTATGATGCCCTGGTGGCAAACAGCGCCGGTCGGTTGTCCTGTAGCTGCGGTCTCGCATGCCCAAGCGGCCACACGGTCGCGCACGTCACGCGGGCTTTCGCCCCCGTGCGGCCGCAGATCAAGCCCTTTTGCAGCGCGGATAGAAATCTCCTCGCCGTATATTTCGTCCAGCTCCGAACGGGTGTGGCCTTCCCATGCCCCCCAGTCCATTTCAATAATCGCAGGCTCAAGCTGGGTGAATTCAAGCGAGAGTATTTCGGCCGTCTGTTGCGCTCGGGTAAGGGGGCTAGAAACCCACCGAAACACCCGATAGGCGTCGGGAACGCGCCATCTCGCGACTTCCGCGCAGCCTTCAGCTGACAGTGGGCGGTCAGTGCGGCCCTGTAGCCGGTGTTCCCCATTCCAGTCGGTTGGCCCGTGGCGGATCAAAGCAATCTCGGTCATACGGCTCCCAACTCCCTAGCGTCACGCAAAATACGGTCGAGCGCGACCGCCGCGGATGTTATATCGTGTTCCGAAGCCGTGCGAGCAAGAGCCTTCATTGAGAATACGGCCCGCCTATCCGGCGCAGCGAGCAATTCGGCCGCGGCGGCGGCGAATGCACCGGCATCCCCGACAAGACACAAAAGCCCGGTTTCGCCGTGCTTGACAAAATCTGGAACCCCGCCGGTTTCACCTGCGACCACTGGTAGTCCCGTGGCTTGGGCCTCCAACATTGCCATCCCGTACGCCTCGTTCACAGCAGGCCAGACCATTAGATCCGCCGCTGCGTATAACGCCGGCAGTTCCTCGGGCATAACCCCACCCGCGAACCGGACGCGATTACCAGCCAGATCTGCAAACGCGGCTTCCACCGATGAACGGGCGGGCCCGTCGCCTACGATCAGAAGCGCCCATTTACTATTCTGCAGGCGACCGAGTGCCTCGGCCAGCACCCGGTAACTGGCGAGTTTGTCTCCCTCCCGCGTCATTCCAACCGCCAACAATATTGGGGTGTTGCCGTCCAATTGGAAGCGCCCCGCGATATCTGCTCGATGTTTTATACGGTTTTTCGCGGCAAGCGCGAAAGGTGTCGTGTCGGTGAACGGCGGGAGAGTGTGATATCTGCCCGGATCTTCCAACAACGGCAGCACGCAGGCGGCGTCTCGCTGCGACAGGCCGATAATTCCTTGCCCGTGTTTGATGGCCGCTTCCGCCGCCCTGTACCCAATGTCCCAGGGCCCACCCGCCTGTTTGGGCGCGTGGGAAACCTCGGCCATAAAATAGGGTATTTCGAGGGCCTCGCTGATAGCGGGCCCAATCCAGTCCGGTGCTTTGTGGTATACGTGATAGGTGAACCAGGCTTCGGGCCGCCGCTGGGGGTCTCCCCCCCGCCACTTCTCGATCAGGACGCTTGCTTCCTCTTGTGCCCTCCGGGCCAGCGCCCGCTGGATTGCTGCATCCCCGCTACCGTCGCGGCTAACGAACTCGCTGGCAATTTCCACTTCATGCCCGCACTCCAGAGCGGCAATCAGGTTGCGAGCCATTTGGCGGTCACCCGACGGCACCGGCGACGATACAGGTTTCATCGGGGCGTAGAAGGCGATCCTCATCGTACGAAGCTTCAGGCCGCGTCGCGGCCGGATATAGTGACTGCTGCACCTAGCTTGGCAGCAAGCCGATCAATCCCCGCCCTAAATGAAAACGCGCTTCGTACGCGGGCTTCTCCAGCGCAGCCTAGAAACAGCCGGCGTTCGAAATTTACAGCGAGTGCCGCAATTGCTTTTCTGAGTGCATCTGGGTCTTCCGCCGGGACCAGCACGCCAGTTTCGCCGTCGATGATCAACTCCGGTATGGCTGAAACACCGGTAGCGACACAGGCTAGGGACTGGCTCTGTGCCTCCATCAGTACATTCGGAAGACCGTCGCGGTCGCCATCGTTGCCGATCCGGCTTGCCAAAACGAACAAGTCGGCCTTGCGGTATAGATCCCGCACCTCGCCTTGCGGCAAGGCGCCGAACCAGACCACTCTGTCCGAGATACCAAGCCGTTTGGCCCGCAGTTTTAAGCGGTCGCACAATTCGCCCCCGCCGACATGCCACAGCCGCCAATTGATATATTGAGGCAATCCCGCAACTGCATCGAGGAGAATGTCGTGACCCTTTTTCTCCACCGCTCGGCCCACACACAATAGGTGCAATGGGTCGTCGGGATCGGAGCCGTCGCGCTGGGCCCTTCTGCTCGGCGCGGGCGGAAATCGGTCGGCGTCTAGCCCATGATAGACCAACTCCACCTTTCCGGTCCCGTTGTCCAGCGCCGCCAGATGGTCTCGGGCATAGCCAGAACAGGTAACCAGCCAGCTAGCGGCGGCCAATTTTTCCCGTTTCTCCCATTCCGGCGTGGTCCAGATATCCTTTGCGTGGGCAGATACAGTCCAGGCCTTTCCGGTCAGCGCCGCGGCGTAGCGTGCGACGGATGCGGGCGTGTGCAAAAAATGGGCATGGATGTGCTCTATATCAGGCGCCAGCTCATGTGCCAGTACTAGGGCCTGCCCGAAGCGACGGATACGGTTAGGTGTCCTGTCACGAAATAAATCGCGGAGCCACGTACGCCAAGCTTCCCGGTAGGCTGGCAATTTTCGCATTGAGCGCCAAGCAACCCACACCCGCAGTGGTTCCTGATATAGATATTCCGGAAGATATCGTACGGGTGCCTCAATTTCTTCGTGTACCGGATGTGTGCGGCTCTCCGTCGGGTGCCTCAGAGATACAATCTCGACATCGAGACCTCGCTCTTCAAGGCCCCGGATCTCTTGGGCTATAAAAGTTTCCGACAAACGCGGGTACCCTTTGACTATAATGGCGATGCGGCCGGACATGGCGAAGCGGTTGTTCAGGCTCGGCCTGCAATGGCCGCGATGGGTTTTGCGCGGCGCCCAGTAAGGCGGCGTGCCAGCCGGTTAACGTTTGGCAGTCCGTCGAGTAGCCCAGGTACGACGATGTCGGATGGACGGTTCTGTTGTGGCAGGTGGCGCAGCGCGGTAGCCATGTCCCGAGCATTGCGAATGCCGTCATCCTCCAGCATACGGACAAGCCCCAATTCTTGGGCACGATCGGCCCTGATGAACTGCTCCATACGGGGTACCGTTCTCGGGATGATCAGAGCCGGTTTGTCGAAGGAAAGGATCTCGCAAAATGTATTATAACCGCCCATTGCCACGATGCCCGCTGCGGCTTGGATCAATGGTTCGATATTGGCCTCGAACGTTATCGCTTCAACATTTTTAAGCTCTGCGACGCGGCGGCTGAACTCGAGTTGTTTTTCTTGTTGCATGAACGGTCCGAACACCAACAATGCCGGATAGGGTGGCGTGGCTTCTGACTCGTATGCGCGGAGAACCCAATCGACCATCGCTTCGCCGTCTCCACCGCCTCCCGGCGTCACTAACAGGTTAGGCATGTCGAAAGGAACCGTATGTTCGGAGTTGGGCGCCCCGCGCGCGGCGTCGCGTTCCAAATATCCGGTGTAAACCATTTTGCGCCGGACCTGTTGAGGCAACGTAATCTCGGCGAGGGGGTCGCAGATTTGTGGCAGGCCGTAGACCCAAATCTGATCGTAGAGGTGTTCAAGCGCTGGAATGACCTTCTTACGCTCCCATTCAGGCGCTAGTAACGATGGCTCGTCCATTACGTCGCGCAACCCCAGAACCAGAGGCGTGCCGCGTTCACGCAGCATTTCTAATGTTTCCGCAACCTCCCCCCGGAGGCCCAGAGGCTCCTTGTCCACAATGAAGATATCTGGATCGAATACTTCAGCTGTGTGCTTGATGATTGATGCGCGTAGCGCAACGGTCTGTTCAATATCGAGATCTAAGCTGTGAGACGTGTAATCGCCGTTACGCAGTTTTATTACACCGGGCACCCTAACGAAATCGACCCTCCGCTTGAAATCGAAATTCCCTATAATCGGCGATCCAGAAAGAATAATTACCGACATGTTCGGGTTCTGGTCAACGAGAGCGTGGGCGATAGCACGGCAACGCCGCAGATGCCCGAGTCCAAAGCTATCATGGCTGTATATAAGTGCGCGCTGCGGCTTTTTATTTGTTGTCATGAGTGAACCAATGGGTTTTGCGCGGAATATGGCATGCCTTGGACCTCTCCCAAATATTATGTGTCTGCGGAGATCCTTTTTGGATACTAACACATTTCACTGTTAATTAGATAAAAGCCGATATTTAACATGATTTAGATAAAAGCTGACATGGCTATTCAATATGCGGCACGTTGCGGTAACATAGGGTACTATCGTAAACATATCGACAGCTTATAAGTCCGTCACATCGGTGGGGATCCAAGTGGAAACAAGCATTTACCGTTACGTCATGAAATATTCGCTGCGCCAGCAGGTCATTCTGACGCTTATGGCGATTGCATCGTTTCCCTTTTTATACGCCTTCTACGAATTACCAAAGATGATCGTTAACGGTGCAATTCAAGCCAAAAGTGTCAGCTTCCCAACTACGGTGGTGGGTGTTGAATTAGACCAAATTAACTATCTCTGGATCCTGTGTGCCGGCTTTCTCATTCTTGTGATTGTTAATCAGGCGTTTAAATACGCCATCAATCTCTACGCCGGGGTAACGGGCGAACGTATGTTGCGCCGGCTACGTTTCCAGCTATACGGCAGAATTCTGCGGTTCCCGTTACCACAGTTTCGCAAAACCTCCTCGTCCGAAATGGTGACTATGATTACCGCTGAGGTCGAGCCGTTGGGCGGGTTTGTCGGTGATGCTTTTAAGTTGCCGGTATTCCAGGGCGGCTACCTACTCGTCATTCTCGCGTTTTTGTTTGTTCAGAACTGGTTTATGGCGCTTGCCGCAATCGCGCTATATCCACTTCAGGGCTACCTAATACCGAAGCTGCAAAGTCGTGTAAGAGTGTTCAGCAAGCAAAGGGTTCGTTTGGTGCGCCAGCTGTCCGACCGTATTGGCGAAACGGCGAATGGTGTTGTTGAAATTCATTCAAATAACAGCGCTCGGCGCGAGTTAGCTGAATTTTCTGGCCGCCTAGGAGCCTTATACGATGTCCGCCTCCAGATTTATATTTGGAAGTTTATAATCAAGTTCCTGAATAATTCGATAAATCAGCTCGGCCCATTTTGCTTCTACGCGATCGGTGGCTGGCTAGCCATAAAGGGCGAACTCGAAATTGGCACACTTATGGCGGCTATTGCCGCCCACAAGGACCTCGCAGCGCCTTGGAAAGAACTTTTGAATTTTTATCAGCGTCAGGCGGATGCAAAAATTAAGTACGAGCAGGTGATGGAACAGTTTCAGCCGCCGGGAATGATGGAAGAAAGTCGCCAATTAGGTGAACCAGAGTCGGTGGAGCCGCTGGGCGGCGACGTTGTAGCCTCTGGCCTGTCCTTGGGGGATGACACGGGCGCCACGCTGGTTGACAGTGCCTCTTTCACGTTTAATACCTCCGAACATGTCGCAATGGTTGGTGGCGGCGGTTCCGGGAAGGAAGAGACGACCCAGCTTTTAGCGGCTCTCCTGGAGCCGACTGGAGGCGGCTTGCAGATCGGCCCAGAAAAGCTTGGGGATATGCCCGAGGCAGTCACAGGCAGAAGGCTCGCTTACGTCGGCGCATCGGCTTATCTATTCTCGAATACTATTCGCGATAATCTCCTCTACGGGGTCCAACATCTCCCGCTAATAGAACCCAATTATACCGACGACGAACGCCGAGTTCATGAAAGTCGATTGTCTGAGGCCAATGCTTCGGGCAACTCCACCGATGATCTCAACGCCAACTGGATAGACTATAATGGTGCCGGCGCACCGGATGATTCCGCTCTTCTCAAACGCATCTTCGATGTTCTGGAAATGGTCAAGTTGGATGACGATATTTATACCCTAGGGCTTCGCAGCGTCGTTGATCCGACGACCCAGCCAGACTTGGCGGATAAATTCTTGGAGGCTCGAAACGAATTTCGTAGTCGCCTTACTGACCCGGATATTGCGGCGCTGGTCGAGGGGTTCGACACGGAGCGTTACAATCAAAATGCAACACTTGGAGAAAACCTGTTGTTCGGCACCCCGGTAGGGCCCTCATTTAATATGGATCACCTTGCCGAGAACGAATATGTAATCTCTATTCTCGACGGTCAGGGTCTTACGAACCAAATGCTCGATGCGGGGCAACAAATTGCCTCCACCATGGCTGAAGTTTTCGCCGGACTGTCCGCGGGGCATCCGTTCTTTGATCAATTCAGTTTTATATCGTCCGATGACCTCCCGGAATTTCAATCAATACTGACGCGGATCAACCGCGATGGGATGGATGCGATCGGTCCGGAAGAAAGGACTATGCTTCTGTCCTTGCCATTTAAAATTTCCCCGTCACGTCACCGCCTCGGCGTAATCGACGATGCTCTCCAAGATCAAATCTTGGCGGCCCGTCACGCCTTTTCAGAGAATCTGCCCGAGGAACTGAGGGGCGCGATAGAGTTTTTTGATAAGGACACATACAACTCGGCCGGGACGTTACAAGACAACATTTTGTTTGGAAAACTTGCCTACGGTCAGGCGGGTGGCGCCGAGCGGATTGGCGAAATTGTGTCTTCGATTATCGGCGATCTCGGTCTGCGTAACGTCGTGATGGAGGTTGGTCTGGATTTCCATGCTGGTATCGGCGGCGGCCGGCTGTCGAGTGCTCAACGACAGAAACTTGGTATTGCTCGGGCGGTGCTTAAGCGGCCTGATGTGCTGATCTTAAATGAAGCAACTGGAAGCCTAGATGGTGCAACACAGACGGCGTTACTCGCCAGCCTTCGTAACGAAATGAGCGGGCGCGGTATCGTGTGGGCCCTGAACCGCGCGAATATGGCAGAGGGTTTTGACAAGATCTTGGTGATGAAAACCGGGCGTATTGCTGAACAGGGAAGCTGGGATGAGCTCAACAGGGAAGGTTCGGCTTTGTACGAGCTTCTGCAGTCTGAATGACGCGAGTTAATATCAAAACAACGCAGGACCGATTTGTGATTTTTGCGATATCGGCAAGGAGAGACCAGTGAGCCTAAATGAAGAGGTAGAGGCCCTGCGCAGCGTGCCGCTGTTTGCCAAGATCGAGCCATCCAAACTGAAGCTTCTGGCATTTACAAGCGAACGTCTAACGTTTCCTGCGGGTGGTGAATTGTTTCACGAGGGTGATCAAGGCGATGCGGCCTATATCATTCTGGATGGACAGGCTGAAATAATAATTGACACGCCAAACGGTGAGTTGGCCGTCGCAAAAGTTGGTAAAAATGACCTAATTGGCGAAATTGCAATTTTGATCGACGTTCCGCGAACCGCGACAATCAGGGCGGAAACCAATCTCACCGCCCTTGCGATTACCAAGGACCTATTCTTCCGTATGGTCAACGAATTTCCAGATATGGCGGTGGAAATCATGCGGGAATTGGCCCATCGACTGGAGGCGACGACGACGCAGCTACGAGAAGCCAACAACGGCTAAAAGGCCGGAGATCCGACAAATACATGAGCAGACTGGATTCGTTTATTCGGCGCATTTCGGCCCAACGAGATTGCCTCAATTTGGCGAAAGACTTGATCTCTGGCCTTCAGGGACCGGTTCTCGAGCTTGGTCTTGGAAACGGCCGAACCTATGATCATCTGCGTGAACTGTTTCCTGACCGCACAATTTTCGTGTTTGACCGCCGCGTCGCTGCTCATCCAGACTGCATACCCGACGAAAAATATATGATTATTGGCGACATTACGGAAACACTCGCCTGCGCCGCGGATCGGATTGGTGGCAGGGCCGCCCTAGCCCATTGCGATATAGGCACTGGCGTCAAGGCGAGTAATAAGCAGCTGATAGAAACGATCGCTCCATTGGTTGATGCCTTGATGCTGCCAGGTGGAATTGTATGTAGCGATCAGGAATACGCTGTCGAGAACTGGTCTGCGGAGCGCCTACCGGATAGCGTCCGGCCGGGTAGATATTATATAAATCGCGTAGGCGGTTAAAATAGATGCCGCTGCCTGCCACCTTCTTTGAGGTGTGCATTCTATTAGAAAGCGCACAGATAAAAGAGGTTTGATATCATAATATGGGTAGGCCTAAAGCTGTTTGGCGGCCGAAAAAGGTCCTGCAATGGAACTGCAAGACGCAGTACACGCGGAGCTTAACCCTAATATTGTACTCGCAGGTTAGGTTGCTTCCTGAAACACTAGACCTAATCCATTATCACGCAAATTTTATGGGTACGCTCCCGCCCCATACGGCGTGTCGTCCAAGACTATGCCGGTGAGCGGTTCTAACACGATTTAAAAAATGGGCTGGCCCAATGCGCTGTGTCTGCGCCACATTGTGGATAACGGAAACGATTATAAGCAGAAGCAATCATTCTTAGATATCGATATTTGCCCAAACCGGCACATGGTCGGATGGTTTCTGCCAGCCGCGGGCTTCCGCGAACACCCCTGCCTCCGTCACGTTCTTTGCAAGGGAGGGGCTGACCCAGATGTGATCCAGCCGACGGCCTCGATTGCTGCCCGGCCAGGTACGGTTGCGGTAACTCCACCAAGAAAAAACCTTTTCATCTTTGGGGATGACGGCCCGAACCGCATCGACCCATCCGTGACTGGCCTGCAATTTTGAAAGTAGGTCAACTTCCACCGGCGTGTGGCTGACGACTTTTAGCAGTTGTTTGTGCGACCAGACGTCATTCTCGTGTGGCGCAATATTCAGGTCTCCGACCAGTATGTGTTTTCGCCTTGGCGGGAGGTCTCTCGACCAGGCTGCGGCTTCCTTCAAGAAATCCAGCTTGTGTGCGAACTTTGGGTTTGTCGCGGGGTCGGGTTCATCACCGCCGGCAGGGATGTAAAAATTATGCAGTTCGGCTTTCTCTCCTATACCGGCGGCTATGTGCCGGCAGTCTTGGCGACTGCACCAGTCACGTGTCCCACCGTCGGATATTGGCGTCTGCGATAGAATGGCAACGCCGTTATATCCTTTCATGCCCCGAATGCACTGATATGGATAGCCGATTTTGGCAATTTCGTCGGCTGGAAAATCTGGGTCTTGCGCTTTGGTTTCCTGTAGACAGAGAAAATCCGGCTGAAGTTTGTCGGAAACACGCTTCAGGCTTTCGAGCCGCAGTCGCACCGAATTGATATTCCAGGAAACAAACCGCATGATCGTACGGTCCCTACTCCGCAGTTATTTTAGAGCCCGCCCGGGCGGCGGCGCGCCGCCGGCAGGCATTGCCAAACGCGCTCCACAGGCCCCGCGAAAGAGCATTTTCCTCGAGCCGCCATTCTGCATGCCATTGCACGCCGACGCAGAATGTATCCGTTTCAGTATACCGTATTCCCTCGATCACGCCATCAGGTGCTGACACGCATTCGATTTTAAAACCTGGAGCAACTTTGTCGACCGCCTGAGCGTGAAGAGAATTAACCATAATTTCTCGGCTGCCACAGGTTTTGTGAAACATACTGTTCTCGGCAGTTACAACAAGATGCCTTTCGCTGAACTTGTGCTCCATATCCCCTTCGCGGGGCATGCGGTGGTCGTTGAAACCTTCAACCTCGTGGACGCGGTAATGTAAAGTACCACCCATAGCGACATTGATTTCCTGGATGCCGCGACATGATCCAAATACCGGGATTCCCTGTTTTACACATTCACGAATTAACGGTAGGACCGTATTGTCGCGCGGCGGGTCACGAACCTCGTCGTCGGGAAAGGGTGGGCCATCGTAATGATGCGGTTCGACATTTGCGCGACCGCCGGTCAGCATCAGCCCGTCAAGGCGCTTGGCGAGATCGACGAAATCGTATTCGTCTGCCAGCGCGGGTATGACCATAGGTACAGCGTTAGCTCCGTCAGATACGCCTCGGATATACCGTTCCCCTACACCGTGTTGGGCAAGCGAATGAGCCGGTAGGTATATCTGGCTAGCGGGGATTCCGACGAGAGGCTTCACGGAAAATTCGACCATCCGGCATGGCTATCACACAGCCGCATCCACGGCAATGGAAGGTGCTCTATATTAGTTTGAGCTAGGTTGAGATTATTGTAATTCACGCTCGAACATGTTTTCGTCAAACACGAACAAGCGATGCGGGATCGCAACGTTAAATTCGGGTGCAACGAGTGTGATAGATGTTGAAACACCCTGCGCATCCGTGACGACCCACTTGCGCAACGCGATCGGTGTGTCTGTAAATGTCATTACAAATTTACCTGATTCGGGTTCATCAACTTGAACGATCTCGATCGACAGCATGTTGGAACTACGCGTGATGCGGCGTACAATGATTTTTCCACTTAGCTCAATCCTGTCGCGTACCAGTAAGCCGGCGGGGGTCAATTCCAGCGGAGCGTGCGACACCGTTTCAAGTTCCGTGTCAACATGTGCTATCCAAAACCCGTTAGCGTAAACCTGAATATTGCTCGGGCGAGTATATTCTAGGCGCATTTTCTTGGGCCGTTCGATATAGATATTACCCTCTGCGAAGCGGCCGCCGGACGAAAGTTGAATGAATTTGCTGCGCAGGGATTCCACGCTGTTTAGATATTTTTCCACACGCGCTATGTCCGCCTTGTCCTGAGAAGTGACAAGGTATTCCGCGCGGGAAGGCGCGCTCAGCACAATGAGTGCCAATACGAGCGATAGGGCGGAGATTGTTCGCTTCATCATGCTTTTATAGGTTGCAAATTCAGCGAATGTAAGGTGGTTCTATCTCTCGCGGTTATCGATATCCCGGGCAATTACCTGACGCTTGCCTGCATGGTTGGCCTTACTAATGACACCTTCCGTTTCCATGCGCTCGATTATCCGGGCAGCTCGGTTGTAACCGATTTGCAAATGCCGCTGGACGAAGCTGGTCGATGCCTTGCGTTCTCGGCAGACCACTGCGACGGCGCGATCATACATTTCGTCGTCGCCGCTTCCGCCACCGCCTATGCTAACGTCGGCGGGGGGAATAAACGGACTATCATGGTTACCCTCCGTAACCTCATCGATATATTCCGGCGACGCCTGTTCGCGTAAAAACGTCACCACCCGTTCGACCGCTTCGTCAGATACGAACGGTCCGTGTACGCGGCTTATGCGTCCACCGCCCGCCATGTAAAGCATGTCGCCCTGACCCAATAACTGTTCCGCCCCTCCCTCTCCCAGGATCGTTCGGCTGTCGATTTTGGATGTTACCTGAAATGAAACCCGCGTCGGGAAGTTGGCCTTGATGGTGCCGGTGATGACATCCACCGACGGCCGCTGTGTAGCCATGATAAGGTGAATACCCGCGGCGCGCGCCATCTGCGCCAACCTTTGGACCGCTGCCTCGACTTCTTTGCCCGCGACTAGCATCAGATCTGCCATCTCGTCAACGATTACGACGATGTAAGGTAGTGGACCCATATCGTACGCTTGTTCTTCGTATATGGGCTCGCCGTTTTCCGGATCAAAACCTGTCTGAACCGTGCGCATCAGGGCCTCACCCTTTTTGTGAGCGTCGGCGATACGCTGATTAAAACCGTTGATATTGCGGACGCCAAGATTTGACATCGCGCGGTACCGGTCTTCCATCTCCTGCACTGCCCATCGCAGCGCGACTACTGCCTTCGCGGGGTCGGTCACTACGGGGGACAACAGATGCGGGATGTCGTCATAAACTGACAGCTCAAGCATCTTGGGATCGATCATGATGAACTTGCACTGTTCCGGCGTTAGCCTGTAGAGAAGCGACATAATCATCGTGTTTACAGCAACCGACTTGCCCGATCCGGTGGTCCCTGCGATGAGTAAATGTGGCATGCGGGCGAGGTCGACCATGCTGGGAGCACCGCCAATATCTTTACCAAGTACCAGTGTAAGCGCGCCGGAATGTTTTTCGTAGTCTTTGGACTCGACGAGTTCACGCAGCGCAACCAGCTCGCGCTGCGCATTTGGTAGCTCAATACCTATCACGTTCTTGCCCGGTACTACGGCTACTCGGACAGAGACGGCACTCATTGAGCGGGCGATATCATCGGCAAGGCTTATTACGCGGGACGATTTGGTGCCCGGTGCCGGTTCCAATTCGTAAAGTGTGACAACCGGCCCTGGGCGGACTTTCACGATGCGTCCATGTACGCCAAAATCTTCTAGAACGGATTCCAACAACCGAGCATTTTCCGCCAGCGCTTCTTCGTCCAGTTTGTTCTCACTTATTTCTTTGGGCGCCTCGTCAAG
This sequence comes from Pseudomonadota bacterium, assembly GCA_036339975.1. Classification (GTDB taxonomy): domain Bacteria; phylum Pseudomonadota; class Alphaproteobacteria; order MPNO01; family UBA830; genus UBA830. Next base: position 18,948 of record JAYYZV010000046.1, read on the forward strand.
GACATCGAGCGGTGGCAGCCTGTATCGGTCGCGGCCGAGGTCGAGGGTCTGCTGGTCCGATTCGATGGCGCGCTTGCCTGCGGTCGGCTTTTTGCGTCTGGCGGCGACGATTTTCTTTGTTGGTGCTGTCCCGTACTCTGGTTCCATTGGGTTTTTGTGCTGTTTTTTTAGCGTTGGCTCGCGCCGGCCATCCCCGAGATCTTCAGCCCCATCCTCCGCTGTGCCACCGGCATTCCAAAAAGTCCCGCCGAACGACGGAGTTTTGAATCTGCGGAATAACGCGATGGATATTTCACCGATAATCCGCGCCATCCTACCCGACCAACGCCCGCCTACGACGCCAGCCCGAGCTGTGGATCCGCTGGCTCGCGCTGCGGTCCGTATGCCACCTACCCACTCTTGGCGGGATATACCGAACGCGCTTACTAATGTGGAAAAGGCTAGGACGCCGACCACGATTGCGATCGGCCAGAGTGCAATGGCCGCCTGCTCGGCAAAGGTGCTTATGTCCCTCAGCAGAATGCTTCCGGTTACGCCCCCTAGGCCGACCCTGACCGGCCATGCTTCGGGTGCGTCGATGGAGGCAAATGTGATTGCAAAAAGGAGAACAGCGACGGGCAAGGAGGTAAGGCGTAGCCAGATTCGGCCCATTTCGCGATGTCGCGCGATCCTCCATCCCCAAACTAAGAGAATTAACCCGGGCAGAATGGCTGCCACCCCAACACTTTGTATTAGAATGTCGGCGATCAAGGCGCCGGAAAGCCCCAGCGGATTGCTGGTTTCGCGGGCGACGGCATGGTTCCAAGACGGATCGCTTGAGTCGTAGCCGATCACCGTAACCGTGAGCGCCGCTCCGCAGGCAATAAGGACTACGCCTACGAGTTCCCGCGCGCGCTTCTTTAGAAATGTGACGATTTCCGGGGAGAGGATTGCGGTACGGCCGGCATTTCGGGTTCTCGTAGCCATGATCGGATCTCCGTTTTTACAAAACGCTTGCCAAGCGGGTCAGCGCCTCGGCGGTTATATCTTTTTCGTGGACAAGGGCGAGGCGGATGTAGCCAGCACCCGGGTGATAGCCGTCGATTTCCCGGGCGAGATACTCGCCAGGAATAACCCGAACGCCTGCATCACGCCACAGGCGTACCGCGGCATCCTCGCCGTTCCCGACATTGAGCCACAGGTAGAATCCGCCTTCTGGCGTGTAATAGTCCATTCGTCCGTTGAGAATATTTTCGGCGACTTCGTATTTTTCGGCGTATACGGCCCGATTGGCGACTACATGCTCTTCGTCCGACCACAGCCCCGTCGCCGCTGCCAATAGCGGCAGCGGGGGCGGGGCCCCACCGTAATCCCGCAGCCGGGCTAGCCGACGGATCAGGCCGGGATCGCTGGCAATGAAACCCGACCTTAGTCCTGGTGCACTTGACCGCTTTGACAATGAATTCATAACAGCGACGTTGCGCAAGCTACAATCTAGCGCGGCGCAGGCTTCGGCAGCACCTGTGGGCGGTTTGCCGTAATACAATTCGCTGTAACATTCGTCGGATACCAAAAGGAAATCGTGTTCCCGAGCGAGATCGACTAGGGACTGCATCGTCTCCATCGACGCGATAGCGCCCTGTGGGTTTGCCGGCGAGCAATAATAGGCTAGCGCTGTGCGTTTAAGTGTTTCTTCCGGCAGTGCCATGAAGTTAGGCAAAAATCCGTGTTCTTTTCCAGCCGGGACCAGCACTGGCTCTGCACCTGCCATAATGGCAGCGCCGAGATAAACCTGGTAAAACGGGTTGGGCATTAGGACCACCGGCTTTCTTCCGTTCTTACTTTCCGGGACGGCGGCTAACGCGACCATGAACAACGCCTCGCGGGTGCCGGACACGGGAATAATCATTGTTTCTCCGTCGACCATCC
>JAYYZV010000047.1:0-8022 GCA_036339975.1 Pseudomonadota bacterium
GGTGGACTGAACGACTGCGCATTGCTGATCAGATTCTGAAACACCTGTACCAAACGGCCCTCTATCCCGCGAACCGCACATTCCGTTTGTTCCCCACTGAATACTATTGCGGCCCCTCGGGTCTTGTCGGACTGGCCCTCGGCCGCGGTTTTGTGAACTTTCACTAAAGCTGGCAGCAATTTGCCAAGATTAACGGTTTCCATCTCTCCTCGCACCAGTTCTGCATCGAGGCGCGACGCGTCGGAAATATCGGTGATCAGACGATCGAGGCGTTTTACATCGTCCTGAATGATGTCCATCAAGGCGGTTTGTTTATCGGGATCATCAATCCGAGAAACAGTTTCCACCGCACTTCTCAGCGACGAAAGCGGGTTCTTAATTTCGTGCGCAACGTCGGCTGCAAAACTCTCATTTGCCTCTATCCGCTGCCAAAGGGACTCTGTCATGTCCCGCAGGGCTTCAGATAGATCACCAATTTCGTCACGACGCCGGGTAAAATCGGGGATCGTATCCGCTTCGCCGTGCCCTCGCCGAACCTTATCGGCAGCAGCAGCAAGTCGGCGCACCGGGCGCGCAATCGCACCTGCGAGATAAAGTGAAAGGAGAACAGTAACACCGAGCACAATGCCGAAGACCTTGAGGATATAGAGATAACGTTCGCGTATTTTGGCATTGATCTCCTCAAAATCAGCTGTCAACAGCACTGCGCCAACGACACGCTTTAGCCGCTGTACCGGCTTAGCGGCACCTAGCTCGACCCCTCCATCTGGCAACGACCATAGGCCGCTGCCCGCCTTACCGGCCAGCGCCGCCGACAATACTGGTAGCTGGGTTATATCCAGTTTTGGGGAATCCGGAAAAGTCAATTCCTTCTGGTGTTCGGGAAGTAATGTGAGGAAGGTATCATATACTCGGTTGAGGATTGATCCGGTATCTGTCGTTTCACCCAGCATAGGCAGCGGGTGGCGCTCGACCTCTCGCCGTTTAGCGCCTCCCTGTCCCGGCAAAATCCGACTATCGGCAATCTGTTTTCCATTAGCGTTGAATACCCGCGCGCGGCTGGGGGTTGGTTCCGTGAGTCGCCGCAACATCGGAGACACTTCATCAGGCCGAATGTATGGTAATCCGCTCTTTTTCCTATTGTCGATCGCGCCCTCCACCAAAGCACCGGCGAAAATTCCAGCCTGCGTTTCCAGCGTCTCCAATTTTGCCTCGATTAGGCCGTCACGATATGTAGGTTGATACAGAACGCCTATCACCAAAATTGCGAGCGGCAACACGTTCACAGTAAGGATCCGCCGGGTAAGCGGCGAGAAAAGCCGGAGAGTCATAATTTAAAGTTATCGCGGCACGGGACCGCGTCTCTGTTAACCTTCTCTGTATCGGTATCCAATCGCATACATAGTTTCGATTTCACCAAAATCCGGATCCGCGGCACGAAACTTCTTCCGTATTCGTTTAACGTGGCTGTCGATAGTTCGTTCGTCGACATAGATGTGTTCGCCATAGGCCGCGTCCATAAGCTGATCGCGAGATTTAACGTGTCCGGGATGCTGCGCGAGCGCCTTTAAAATAAGAAACTCGGTCACTGTAAAGTCAACCGCTTTTGTTTTCCACGTGCAACTGAACCGGTCCAGGTCGAGCCGCAAATCACCTCGGACGATCGGCGGTTCCGAGTTCTGGGACTGGTCTTCCTCGTTGCGGCTTTTATGGCGCCGCAGCAGTGTGAGAATTCGTTCGATCAACAGGCGTTGAGAAAAAGGTTTTTTTATATAATCGTCAGCACCCATCCGGAGACCAAGAATTTCGTCAACTTCGTCATCTTTCGAGGTCAAAAATATTACTGGCATATTGGACTGACGCCTCAATCGGCTGAGCAGTTCCATACCGTCCATACGCGGCATCTTGATATCGAGGATAGCCAAATCGGCCGGCCGAGATGATAAGCCGCGCAGAGCAGAATCTCCATCCACGTAGGTGCGGACCTCGAATCCCTCGGCCTCAAGCGTCATCGAGACCGAAGTTAGAATATTTCGATCATCGTCCACCAGAGCGATTTTCGGAGGGCCGGTAGCGGCCCCGGTGGCGGAAAGCACGTCGGTCATGACGGTCATACTAGCACTCCTAACCTTGATTGATGGGAAAGTAATTTGCGTGACTGGCGTTAACCGGCCAGGATGCGCATCGGAACGGGACGGCATGCTTTGTTATGCTTAGAGGGTACGCATTGAATTTCTGAAGGTCAGGATTCCAACATCCCGCGCTGACCCCACTCCCGTGCTCCAGATCAGACCGGTCGAGTGGTTTTTTTCGCGGCTGGCGAGACAAGCGCATGTCGACCATCGTTTGTTCTCTTGCATCCGCCGTCACCTCGTCGACGATAGAAGGTGTCACGGCAAGAAGTAATATTTTAGAAAAACGGTTTTGCATTTGCACAATGTGGCTAGAAATATAGATATTTACTCTCTAATTAGATGTTTAATCTCAGAATAGGGCCAAATTAGGGCATGTCCAAAAAAGGCCAGGTGTTGCAGTAAGCAATCATCAGAAAATTCGACAAAATGAATGATAATTTCAAATCTGGACAGATTGCGCCGCAAACCCTATCCCGCCAGCTTATCCGCTCCTGCGACCGGGCAGTATTGTCCACCTTACTGGTGGAAGGAGGATGGCCATACGGATCGCTGGTTATGACGGCATGCGACCATGCAGCGGCGCCGCTGCTGCTAATGTCGGATCTCGCCGAACATACTATGAATATACATCACGACAGCCGTGTATCCCTTTTGCTCGACGGCACCGTCGGGCTCGAAAGCCCACTCACAGGCGCTCGTGTCACGGTCTTGGGAACCATCACTAAAACGGAGGACCCAAGCCTCAAGGCACGGTATATCGCTCGTCATCCGGAAAGCCAAATGTTTGCGGGGTTCGCGGATTTTAATTTATATAAAATGGCGGTAGAGCGAGCGCACATCGTCGCGGGGTTTGGAATTATCCACTGGATCCATGCGCGAGAGCTGCTCTTCAATACGACGGGTTTCACGGACCTCGCAGCGTCCGAGGGCGACATCGTCTCTCATATGAATGAAGACCATGCGGAGGCGGTCTCACTCTACGCGACAATACTACTGGGACTTGAACCGGGAGAATGGAAAATGACGGGCATTGACCCAGAGGGATGCGATCTTCGAAACGAGGGAAAAGTCGCACGCATCGACTTCGAAAAACCTGCCAGCGATTCCGAAACGGCCCGTGCCGCACTAATCAGATTGGTTAAGAAAGCGCGCGACATAGAAAAAGGTTAAAGACCCGCAGAATCCGACTCATTCGCGTTTGACTCCCGCCCCGCCAGGGGTATGTTGCGTTGGTCTCGCAATCACAAATAACAAGGCAAGCTCAGTCTGAACAGGAGTAGAGTAATCCTGTGAAACATTGCCAGTTACGCTCAGGAGGTAAACGTGGAGCATAACGGACGTCCCAGCTCATTTGGACTCGAAAATCACGGCCTAGAAAACCTTGCCTGCGCGCATTGGAATCTTTCTATCCCCGCACTTTACGAACATTCTCTGCGTCGCGGTGAGAGCGAGCTGGCAGCCGGGGGCGGTTTGGTGGTGACCACGGGCGAGTACACCGGCCGCTCGCCAAAGGACAAATATATTGTCGACGAACCGGAGAACACGGAAAACATCTGGTGGGGTCCGGTTAATAACAAGATTTCGCCCGATAATTTCAACACGATGCGCAACCGTATGCTGGCATATATGCAGCATAAAGAAGTGTTCGTTCAGGATTGCTACGCAGGTGCGGACCCAGAGTACCGAATAAAGGTGCGGGTCGTAACCGAGCAGGCCTGGCACAGCCTGTTCGCACAAAACATGTTCATCAACCCGTCGAATGAAGAACACGCGGATTTCGAGCCGGATTTCACCGTTCTGCACGCCCCTAACCTCCAATCGATCCCGGCAATTGACGGCACGGGATCTGAAGTGTTCGTTATGCTGAACTTCGCCGAAAAGCTGATTTTAGTCGGCGGGTCCCATTACACGGGCGAAATCAAGAAGACTATTTTTTCGGTACTCAACTACCTGTTACCGGCCCAGAATGTTCTACCGATGCATTGTTCCGCCAATATCGGCGAGAAGGGTGATACGGCCATTTTCTTCGGTCTATCCGGTACCGGGAAGACAACTCTTTCATCCGATCCTACGCGGACGCTAATCGGCGACGACGAACATGGCTGGTCGGATAACGGTGTGTTTAATTTCGAAGGTGGCTGTTACGCCAAGGCTATTAACCTATCGCAGGATGCGGAGCCCGAAATTTATGACGCGTCTCTTCGGTTCGGTACGGTACTCGAAAATGTGACCCTAGATCCCCACACGAAGTTCCCGAACTTCGACGACGATTCCCTCACTGAAAACACCCGCTCATCATACCCTCTTCACTACATACCCGGCACCAGTGAATCGGGTATTGGTGGACAGCCAGAAAATATTGTCATGCTGACGGCAGATGCATTCGGAGTGCTTCCACCAATCAGTCAACTGACGGCAAATCAGGCGATGTATCATTTCTTGTCTGGCTACACCGCGCGTCTAGCGGGTACGGAGCGAGGCGTCGACACGCCGCAGGCGACGTTTTCCACATGCTTCGGCGCTCCGTTCCTGCCCAGACATCCGACCGTCTACGCGAAGTTATTGGGCGACCGCATAAAAAAAACCGGGTCCAAATGCTGGCTGGTCAATACGGGTTGGAGCGGCGGAGGCTACGGCACTGGAGAACGTATGAAGATTGCCCATACCCGGACGATGGTTCGGGCGGCGGTTGAAGGCAAATTGTCTGGCGTGGCGGTCGCACCCGAACCTAATTTCGGTCTATCAATCCCAGAGAATGTACCAGAGGTTCCCAAGGAAGTTCTGAATCCGAAGGAAACGTGGGCAGACAAAGACGGTTATGATAATACCGCCCATGACCTCGCTCAGCGTTTTGAGAAAAACTTCGAGCAGTTCGAGGACGCTGTCACCGAAGAAGTAAAGGCTGCCGGCATTCACGCCTCAGCGTGACAGCCAGATCAAACACCAAAGAAAGGCCGACTTCTCAGCCGGCCTTTCTTTAATAAAGCTTTCTGTAGCACCTCAATGTACAACACGCTGACGGTGTTCGCATCGTGCATATCCCTCCAGCATATTCAGCCGCTGATCGACCCAGGAAAGTCGGTCAGCCATTGCGGCATTCAGGAACGGGCGGCCCTCCGACACGAGACCATTGCGACGTTCCATTAACCCCTTTTTAACGGCAATATAGAACCGGATTAAGTCATTCACGACGGCGGGTAGGTCTGCCGCATCGGTCACATCGAGTAGGCCAAACTTAATCGTCGCAGCGGACCGAGAAATTGGGTCGTCCCAGTCTGGCAAAGGGCGGTTCATGAGGTCCCGAAAAACCTTTGCGCCTTTTGGCGTCAGCGTATAATAAAATGGAATCGAGCGGACCCAGCTTTCGGTGGCAAGAATGGTTCCTTTGGCTGACGCCTTACGCAGGCCGTCAGCGATTACTTCTTTTGGCGGTCGCCAACCTCCTCCAGTTAGACACCAGACTGTGTTGATTAGACTCTCTAAAGATGTCATGCGACACGTGGTAGCGCCGTAAAGTGCGAGCTCAAGTGCAGCGTCAGCGTCGAGATGATGCGCAGGGGCCCCCTCCCTTTTTGGTAAAACCGCGATGTCGGTCATCTGGCTTAGTTTAGGCGAATTGGTCATTTTTTTTCTCCCAAAAATCCAATGCCCTTTGCCTTTTGCGCATTATTTACTGTAGGATTTCTTTCGGCATTGTAAATGAGAATGAGTTGCAATACAAAAATTTTGTTTGAAGTTTGCAGAAAAATCGAGCGGAGTTACGTGCCACAATGTGGCTGGACGATATCGTATTAGCGGAGCGCGGCGGCGAGCATTGCAGGCCCTGACTTACAATCGTTTTCGGGTCAGCGCGCTGACGTTATTTCGGAAAAACAAAAACCTGGCGTGGATCAATCTCAACCCAGACCTTCTCACCGAGAACATATGAAGTCGCCTCGTGGTCCCGCAACTCAATATGGGTGTGCGGGTTAGGACCCTTCCCTATTCCCAATCGTATTAGACTGGAATTCCCAGTATATTGGATGCCGCATACCAGCAGTTCATTTGCCGAAATAGAAGCCGTTTGCGGCGGCAGGACTCGCAGCGCCTCGGGGCGGAAGAGAACCTGAACTTCGGACCCGTTAGAAAGTTTCGGATTCCGGAAAGAGCCTAGATCGGTTTTTACAATTTCGCCCTCGACCACGCCCTCGATCTGACTAATTCGCCCGAAAAAACGGGCACAGAAAATGGTGGACGGAAACTTAAAGAGGTCCTCCGGTGTTCCAATCTGGACGACTTCACCCTCGTTCATCAACACGATCCGGTCGGCCTCGGTTAGCGCCTCTTTAGGATCGTGCGTAACCATGATCGACGTAACGCCCAATTCCTTGAGGGTACCGACAGTTTCCTCTCTCATTTTTTCGCGCAGCATTGTGTCGAGGCCGGAAAACGGTTCATCTAGCAACAGGAGTTTTGGACGAGGAGCAAGTGCCCGCGCAAGAGCTACTCGCTGCTGCTCGCCGCCGGACAGCATGTGCGGATACTTTTCAGCGTGCTGGGAGAGCCGAGTCCGGTGCAGTAGTTCCTCAACCCTAATCCCGGTGTCGCGGCGGCTAAGCGACGTTAATCCATAGGCGATATTCTGATAGACCGTAAGGTGAGGAAAAAGTGCAAAGTCTTGGAACAGAAATCCTATGTCACGCTTGTGCGGCTGAACGATTTTCTGCGGTGACGAAACCGTGACGCCTTTAATGCTAATTTGACCGGAGTCTGGCCGATCCAGGCCAGCGATAAGCCTAAGCGTTGACGTCTTACCGCAGCCGGACGGACCAAGAAGGCATAGCATTTCGCCCTCCCGTACATCAAACGATGCTCCCTTTACGACGGCGTTATCACCGTAACGAAGCCATACGTGCTCTAAAATCAGCATTACACCGAATTCGCAATTATCACTGCGGAGTAAGCGCTTTTGTCGACTACGCCATCCATTGTGCAATCAAATATCATTTTCATTTAACCCGTGTGTAGCACCTGCGCAAGGCCCATCATAGGTACGCTTCAAAGAGGTATATAATTATGCTTACTCTCCGGGTTTACAGGGTTTTAAGAGAAAACGTAGGTCGAGTAATTGAGTTTGGAATTCCATTTGACTTTGATAATTATCCGCACTAAAAATCCTAGTAATTGCGATTCATTCGCATTTGAATCTGGAGACTTCACGCCTTTTCCGCTCCGGCAAAAGGCTGCCCTCCGGATGTAGTTTAGATTATCTGGGAAGGGACAATCTCCATGAGAAAATTAGTAATTGCGAGCGTCTTGGCGACGTGCGCTCCAATATTTGCCGCAACAGCAGTCGCTGATGATGCTATTTATGGCAAATTTCCGGTAACATTAAAGGGTTGGATGGGAACTGAAAGCAATAGTGTTGCCTATACTGGGCAAATCGGGCGCCAAGTGCTGCACGACTCACTCAAAAAACTCGCAGGAAAAGGCAACGGAAAACCCAATTCTGCCCTCAAAGCCGAGATGTTGCTCTACTACGAAGGTAAGGGCAAGGGTCGCAAAATTATAGCTCCTACTTCAAAGGGTCCTTTTGTCGTTAAGCAAAAAACGGTTGGAGAGATAAGCAATCCGAATTTGTCAGGCAAAACATATAAAGGTGCCGTTTCCGGGATGCCAAACGGTATGACCGGACCGGAACTTATAAAGTTTTGGATTGGAAAGGCATCTAGTGCGAACAAGGGCGTCGACACGGCTAACGGATATAACTATCCGCAGCTTATATCTAAGTTCATTCTCGGAGCAGTATTTTACCACCAAGCCGTTGATAACTACCTCGACGAGAAAATGACGGCAAAAAATAAGCCGAATAACAAGCCATATAAGAAGGGCAAACATTATACTGGCA
>JAYYZV010000048.1:0-5102 GCA_036339975.1 Pseudomonadota bacterium
AACAGAGGCCAAGCGAAAAATATTCACAGGAAATTGTCGACCGCCAAACGGCTAAAATTAGATCAACGCTTTCGGTTCTAGACAGCGCGGCAATAAATTTTAAAGACCCGCCATTATTGGGTGAAATCGCTGTCGCCTGTGCGAGGGGTTATATGGAATTCCGAGACATCGTTCCCGAGTGGTCCGGAACCTACATAAATCTGGCTAAGTGGTATGACGATATTCTTGAACGCGCGTCATTCAGGAAGACGGCACCGGAATGAGATTAATGCAAACTAGAAAAATTTCTTTGGTCCCGCCTCAAGATATTCTAACCGTGTTTGGTTTCGTAAAAGTGTGCCAGAGAAAAATACCTAAACGTTGAATTCAGTTAGGTAGAGAAATAGACTTTCTAAAGCAGGGTTAGGTTTGAATAAAAATTCCGCTCTTCCTATACAGATCGCTTAGCACGTGATTGACAAGCCCTATTAATAAAAGATATAGGTTGGTTATTGTTTTCATATAACGCCCGCTGACGCTAATGGCATTCGGAGGGTGTAAAGGGATTCGGCATGGGTGAATATACGATTAAGTCGACAGAATCATCGGAATTGCGATCGCGCCTTGGGCATCCGGTAATAGATGCCGATGCACACATCATCGAATGTGGGTTCGTGCTGCCGGATTTTCTGAAAGTGGTCGGCGGGCCCGATTTGGTCAAGCGTTTCGATAAGGCTTTGGCAACCTCACGACCCGGCGGTGCCAAGTCTAATTTCTGGCAGGCTCATACGGGCAAATACACCATCGACCGCCTCGCCACCATGTTGCCGGGGCTATATGAGAGGCGTCTAGATGAGGCCGGCGTTGATTTCAGCACTCTCTACAGCACGCTGGGATTTTGGATTCAGGTGATGCCGGATGATGAAGTTCGTGCCGCGGCGGCTCGCGCGCTCAACATGATGAACGCCGAACTCTTTAAGGATGTCAGCCGTCGTATGAGACCCGCGGCACTGATACCCATGCACACGCCGGATGAAGCCATTGGCGAGTTGGAATTTGCCGTCAAGGAACTGGGCATGCAGGCGGCCATGACCTGCAACGAGGTATTGCGACCGCACCCCGAAGTGGTCGCCAACGCGCCCGAACTTGCTGATTATGCCCGGCACTGGACGCCGCTAGCGCTCGATAGTCCCTATGATTATGACCCGTTCTGGGCCAAATGCGTCGAACTTAAAGTTGCGCCTGCTGGTCACAGCATCAACTATGGCGGCGTTCACGGTTCTACCAGCAATTATGTGTTCAACCGGCTCGGCCTGTTTGCAACAATGGGGCATGCGGCGGCGCGCGCTTTATTCCTGTCCGGTGTCACACAACGGTTTCCCGACCTTAATATCGCTTTCCTGGAGGGTGGCGTCTGGTGGGCGGCTGCACTTTACAATGATCTTTTCGAGTTCTGGGAAAAGCGCAATGTGGACCAACTATTGGAATATCATGACCCGGCGAACTGGGATGTAGAACTTTCCGTGGAAATGTTTGATCTCTACGGCACCAAACCAAATCAAACCGGCGAACGCTTCCTGGAAAACAAGGATTCTTATTTACGCGACGGTCGCACGACACCAGGTGAGACGCCATCATTCGTTGATGACTGGAAGCATGTGGACATTACATGTAAGGAGGACATTCGCGATTTGTTTGTGAACAATCTGTATTTCGGGTGCGAGGCGGATGATGCCTTGAACTATACGGCCTTCAACACAAAGGCCAATAAGTTGGACGTCAAGCTGAAGGCAATGTTTTCATCCGATTTAGGCCACTGGGATGTAGTCGATTTCGGAGAGATTCTCAGCGAGACCTACGAGGCGGTTGAAAAGGGGTTGATGACGGAAGAAGATTTCAAGGATTTCGTATTTACTAACCCCGCGACCTTCGCAACGCGGCTTAACCCCGATTACTTTAAGGGCACGGTGGTAGAAGACGCGGTCGCGAAGTTGATTTAGCCGGTTATTCCGATTGGGTATACCGACCGAAAACCAGAAATGCGATCGCCGCAGAGTAAACCGTAGTAATCTCTATCGCCTACCGAACCGTCTCGCCCTTGATGGTGATGCGGCGCATCATGCGACGTTCGTCGGGGTCGAAATCTGTCCGGGCGTGCATCGCACAACGATTGTCCCAAATCATTAGATCACCGACGCGCCAGACATGTTCGTAAGTAAATTCTGACTTTTCACTGTGCTCGAATAGCTGCTGCAAAACATCGTCGCTTTCTTCGGGATCCATGCCTTCAATATAGTCGGTCATCAGCCGGTTCACATACAGGGCATGCTTACCTGTTTCCGGATGAAGTCGCGCAACCGGGTGGCTGTATTGCGGGGCGTCGGGATCGACATTGTCGCCCCGTTTTAGTGGATTGCCCACATAGTCATATATGTTGTGCGCTTTCAACGGCTGCAGCTTTTCCCTTAAATCCAACGGCAGCATCTCCCAGGCCTTATAGCAATTGGCGAACAGCGTATTTCCGCCTACCGCCGGAATCTCCATCGCATATAGCGTCGATGCACGGCAGGGTATTTCGTAATAGCACTGATCGGAATGAAACCACATTTCGCCATTTTCCAACGCCGTCTGCATGCCGGTATCAGTGACGTTCGTTATCATCATGGTGTACTGCATTTCTTCGTTGGCGTATTTGCCGGTACGCACTTCTTCCAGATCGCCGAAATACCTGCAGAACCTAACCTGATCGTCGTTGGAGATATCCTGGTCCCGAAAAATGATTACCAGATGTTCGTACCATGCCTCTTCAATGGCTTTCAGCGTTTGGGGAGTCAGCGGTTCGCTTAGATCCACCCCGAGTATCTCCGCCCCGCAGGCGTCCGACAAAGGTCTGACATCGATATCGGCAATTGCTGTCGCCATGACCTAATCTTTCCCGTAAAGAATACTGCGAGTTCGAACTATATTCGCCGCCATCCAGCCACGCAATTCCAGAGATCTTTGGTGTCAGACGAATCCCCTTCGACCATTGTGTCCAGCCGCTTTGGCCGCGCTACCGTCTTTGCGACAGGGTTCTTCAGCCTCAGCCAGATTCCGATGATGACACTGATCGTGCCCCTCTGGGCGCTCGATATTGGTGCAAGTGCGTTCTGGATCGGCATGGCGATTGCCATGCGCGCCGCGGCCGCCATGGTATTTTCGATCCAGACCGGTGCCGTGATGGACCGCCTGGGCGCCCGGAAGGTCTCGATCGCCCTTGGGACCATGGGCGCGCTTCTCGTGCCGCTATATCCTCTCCTTCCAAATATCAGTGGCATGATTTCGCTTCAGATCGTCGTCGGTTTTCTCCACCTTACATGTTGGATCGGGGCCCAGGCGCTGGTGGGCAGGCTGACCGCGGGTGCGCCAGAGATGATGGGACGGTTTTCGTTCCTCGCTACCCTGGGAAATTTCCTAGGGCCGCTCCTTGCCGGGCTGGCCTGGCAACATCTTGGTCCTTGGGGCGCCTTCCTGATGGTCTCCTTATGGTCCTTCGCGTTTGTCTTGACAGTCGCCGCGGTTCCCAAATCTATCGATACGGGGACCGCGCAAAAAGCCAGCGTGAACGATCTGATCCCGCGCTGGGCGCACTACGCTGCCGGTTTCGGGTTACTACGGGTACCAATGGTTGCCTATGTCATCGTCGTCTCCGCGGTGCTTGCCGGCACATATGCCATGCGGCACACATTCCTCGCAGTATATCTCGAGAGCATCGAATTCACGGGCGGGGAAATCGGTTTCATCGTCGGCAGTATCGCGCTTTCAGGAAGCGTGGCCGGCCTCACGGTCGGCCGTTTGTCCCAGTGGGTAGAGCCGCACTGGCTCGTACTCGTCGGTACGGCGCTCTCAACGATCACATTCTGCCTGGCCCCTCTATTTTCAGGTTTCTGGTCGCTTTGGACTATCGCCTGCGCTACAGGCGTTTGTTCGGGCACTGCATTTCCAATGATTCTGTCGGTGCTGACGCGTTGCGCTGGAACGGAGCGACAGGGTATCAGCGTGGGTCTTCGCGCGACCATGAACCGTACCGCATCGCTCACGGTACCGGTGCTAATGGGCGCGATTGTCGGTGCTACGACGCTGGCAACCGGGTTTTTCGCTATGGGGGCGATCATCGTCACGATAGTCGCCATAATGGGTGTGGTCCTGGTTCGAATATTGAGTGCCGAACAGAAGAAAGAGGAGAAGACGCCATGAACGCCTATCAAGATCTTTCCATCGACAAACTTTTCCGGTTTGACGGCGATGTCGCCTTCGTGACGGGCGGCGGCGACGGCTTTGGGCGCATCGCGTCCATGACATACGCTAATGCAGGTGCCTCCGTAGCCGTGGTCGATATCGATAAAGCCAAGGCAGACGCCGTAGTCGCAGAGATCACGGAAGGCGGCGGTCACGCGCTTGCGCTCGAATTGGATGTTTCGGACCGCAAAGCCCTGAAAGAAACCATCGACGAGGCGGCTTCTGCTCTAGGCGGACTACACATTCTGCTTAACAACGCCGGCATTACACGCCGGGGCCCGACATTGGACATGACAGACGCCGACTGGGACGACGTCCTGGAAGTTAACCTTACAGCAGTGGTTTTGGGCAGCAGGGCTGCCGCGCGACATATGGTCGAACACGGCAATGGCAGGATCATCAATATTTCGTCCATCGTCGGACTGGTCGGCAACCGGCATTTCGCCCATATCGGCTATCAGGCAACCAAAGGGGCGCTGGTGAACACAACCCGAGGTCTAGCCGTCGAATGGGCCGAGAAAGGCATTAGGGTTAACGCAATCGCTCCCACGTTCTTCAGGACCAATTTCGGGGCGTCACGGATGCAATCAGATCCTGATCTGGTGAATGCAATCGAGGCGGACACGCCCATCGGCCGGTTTGGAGAACCTTGGGAACTGGCGGGCGGGCTACTTTATCTCGCCAGCCCGGCGTCATCAATGGTGACGGGGATTACGCTTCCCATTGATGGCGGCTGGACCGCAGTTTAACCGCGAAGCGGCGTACATGAACAACAAAACACAGTAAAAACATCTAATTACGGAAAATTTCTAAGGACTCGCCCACAGTCCGTGAATGTGACAGAA
>JAYYZV010000049.1:0-28808 GCA_036339975.1 Pseudomonadota bacterium
AGACTCAGAGAAAACCGCCGACGAACATAGGCAGGATTAGTGAGCAAATAAACCCACCCGAGTGCGGGTTTTGTGTTACGTCTCACGTGAATACCTCCTGATTGTTAAAGTTTGCAGTAATAGCTACGAACGATACCGATGTCTTTTAGCTTCGCTAAAATCGCTTTCTCAACGAGAATTTCCCTCCTGAGCAGTACCCGTTTTCTGAAAACTTCGGCGGTTTTGATGTCGAAGAACCGATCCCAGACACTCGCGACTTTGCGGGGGTTTTCGAGCAAACGCTGGAGTTCTTCCATGTTGACTGCCGATGATTTGGTTTGGTTCTCGCGTATGTAAGCTAACAATACGCGTCTCCTCGCCGGTTCGTCCCAAGCAGGGTGTTCGTCCCAAGCACTAGTTGGCTTCAAAATTGTTCTAAGTTTAACCGCCTCAAAAACCGCTGCTTTTTTGAGGTTTTCGCATAGATCGTCACTGAAATTGAGCTGCGAGGCCGAGCCGTGCCCGACATAGATAGCCGCTGCAATTATCGTCGACCCAATAAGCAGCGCCGCTGGCATCAATAACTTCATCGGCCTCTCCCTTTCAATTCAAATCCTATTCAACCTAAAAACTGGATTAGGAGGAAGCCGCAAGTGAAACAAAAGCCAATTGTCTCGTAAATTGCGAATGGCGTAATGTGGCAGAGAATTAATCGGAACGTATAATGCCTCAATCGGACTGGGATATTGAAACCGACCTTCTGGTCGCGGGCGCTGGGCCGGCCGGCATGACAGTCGCCCTCGTCGCCTCGCTGGAGGGGCTTGACGCGATCGTGTGCGAGAAAGCGGACCAAGTTGGCGGCACGGGCGCAACATCCGCCGGCACGTTGTGGATTCCAGGAAATTCCCAAAACCGAAAAGCGGGTTTCGAAGACTCTGCCGAGGAGGCAGCCAAATATCTTGATCAGTTGATTGGTGACGACCGCTCCTCCGCGCACCGGCGAATTTATCTTCGCGACGGACCGAAGGCGATCGATTATCTGGAGAAAAAATCCGATGTGAAATTTCTTCCCTGTGGTGAGCATCCTGATTATAGAAACAACCTTGCCGGTGCTGCGGTTGAGGGTCGTGCTATTATTCCTGATAATTTTGATGGACGCCTGTTGGGCAGGGATTTCGACCGCGTTCGACCGCCGATTCCAGAATTCATGCTGATGGGCGGCATGATGGTTGGCAAGATCGATATCATCAATCTTTTGGGACGCTACAAATCGTTCGGGGCTTTTCGTCATTCGGCGGCGATCGTGCTGCGTTATCTGTGGGATCGTTTGCGCTTTCGCAGGGGAACCCGTCTGGTCATGGGAAATGCGCTCGTGGCGAGGCTGTTCTACAGCCTTAAAAAGCGCGATGTGCCGGTGCTGTTCGAAAGCCCCATCAAAGAATTCGTTTGGGAAGACGGGGAGATTATTGGCGCGGTGTTGCAGACCCCCGACGGAGAAAAGCGGGCCCGCGCCCGGAAGGGGGTTGTATTGTCGACTGGCGGCTTTGCGCGCAACCCAAAATACCGGGAGGCATTCATGCCCCGACCGACGCCTCCCTATTCGATGGCGCCAGATTCCAAGACCGGCGACGGGTGTGCGCTGGCCGACGCCGCCGGCGCAGGAATTGATACGTCGGGCCAAGGGGCCGGCCTTTGGTCACCGGTTTCCGTGACCACCCGGCCAGACGGTACGCAGGGTCTCTATCCGCATCTCGCAATGGACCGAGCGAAGCCGGGTCTTGTCGCCGTAAACGCGGCGGGGCGGCGGTTCGTTAACGAAGCGGTTTCGTATCATGATTTTGTGGAAGCGATTTACCGCTCGCATGAGACCGTCGATACCATGCCCGCTTGGCTGATCTGCGAAACGGCCTTCGTGACCAAATACGGGCTGGGCGCGATACATCCGGAGACCCGGGATCTTTCGAAACACGTCGCCGACGGCTACGTCACGCAAGCCGCCAGTCTCGAGCAACTGGCGTCAAAAACCGGTGTTGATCCCGATGGTCTGGCGGATACCGTGGCCCGCCACAACGGTTTCGCGCGGACGGGCATTGATGAGGATTTCGGCAAGGGGGATTTGGAACTGAACCGTTTCAACGGCGACCCGTCGCGGTATCCTAATCCCTGTTTGGGACCGATCGAAAACGGACCGTTCGTGGCGATGGCAGTGTGGCCGGCGGAAATTGCCTGCAGCGTTGGCATATCGACCGATCCGTCCGGTCGTGTGCTCGATTTCGAAGGCCGGCCCATAACGGGGCTTTACGCTGGTGGTAACGATATGGGATCGTTGATGTCGGGATCCTATCCCGGACCCGGGACGACCCTCGGCCCGGCTGTCGTTTTCGGGTGGCGAACCGCGATGCACGCCGCTGGCCGGTTAGCGGACTAGGGGGCAGGGGTAAAGATTTGGCTGAGACACTTACTCAGAAGATAATAGCACACGCAGCAGGCCGAGACGCGGTCGCGCCCGGGGAAATTGTGACCTGTTCCGTCGATCTCGCAATGATCCATGATTCCGGCGGTCCGCGCCGGGTGCAGCCGATACTTGAAAAGCTGGGGGTGGGGGTCTGGGATCCCGACAAGGTCGTCCTGATATCAGACCACTACGTGCCTGCAGTCGATGCCGAGAGTGCGCGAATTCTGGATGTAACACGAAAATTCGCTGCAGAGCAGAACCTGCCTAATTTTTATGACATGCAGGGCATATGTCATGTGGTTTTACCGGAGCGCGGGCACCTCAAACCGGGAATGTTTGTCGTTGGCGGCGACAGTCATTCGCCAACCGGGGGCGCTTTTGGATGTTTCATGTTCGGTATAGGTGCGACGGATATGGCCGGCGTGCTTGCGACGGGAGAAACCTGGGTCCGGGTGCCGGAAACCATCCGCGTAGAGGTGACCGGCGGTATGCCGAGCGGGGTAAGTGCAAAGGACATCATGCTGGCGCTGTGTGCACGACTGGGGATGGATGGCGGCGCCTATCAGGTCATCGAGTATGCCGGGGACACCATTTCCAGGTTGCCGATGGCAGAGCGCATGACTCTTTGTAACATGGCGGCTGAACTGGGCGCTCAAACAGGACTTATCGCAGGTGATCAGACGACCGCTGAATTCATTCGGAAAGCGGGGGCCGATCCCGGCGAGGTGGACCGCTGGCAGAACGACCCCAAGGCACCAGTGCGGGAAACCCATCATATTGATATAGGCGCACTCGGACCTCAGGTTGCGGCACCCCACAGTCCAGCTAATTCTGCGCCGGTGGCCGAAACTGCTGGAGTAAAGATCGATCAGGCCTACATCGGCGCCTGTACCGGCGCGAAGCTCATCGATCTGCAGATGGCGGCGAATATACTTGAAGGACGCACCGTTGCGACCGGCACTAGGCTGCTAATTGCGCCAGCCTCCCAGAAAGACACCGCCGCCGCGGCATCGGACGGTACGCTCGCGACGCTGACAGCCGCCGGAGCCATCATGATGCCCTCCGGGTGCGGTGCCTGCGCCGGATACGGGGCGGGCGTATTGGCCGATGGCGAGGTATGCATCGCCTCCACTGCTCGAAATTTCAAGGGACGGATGGGAGCAACGACGTCGCAGGTATATCTTGGAAATCCCTACACAGTAGCGACGGCGGCTGTAGCCGGAGAGATCAGAGACCCTAGGGAGTTTCTTGAATGAGAACCTCGGGGGTCATCGCAGAGGCCAAAGTCTGGGCCTACGGCGACTACATCGACACCGATGTCCTAGCGCCCGGGTTGTATATGAAAAGTTCGATGGAAGTTATGGCTTCTCATTGTCTGGAAACCGTCGATCCTGATTTCGTCCCCAATGTGAACAAGGGTGATGTAATATGCGCAGGCAAGAATTTCGGTATGGGGTCATCCCGCGAACAGGCGGCGCAATCCCTCGTATTTCATGGGGTCGTCGCCGTACTGGCGCCCTCCTTCGGTGGGATATTCTACCGGAACGCCATTAATCATGGACTGATGGTGCTGGTTTGTGCCGATGCGCCGCGGATTGCCACCGGACATCACGTATCGGTCGATGCGACTGTGGGCAGTGTGTATGTAAAAGAAACGGGAATGCAATATTCCTGCGAGCCCATGCCTGAACATCTTATTACGATGCTGGCGGACGGCGGATTAGTGCCGCACCTCGAACGCCGTTTCCGGACATGACCCTTTTCTAATGCGGGAACCTTGACCCTAACCATACGCTAACGTATGGATCGGAAGTATCCAAAACCATCTTTCAATCGGGCAACGCGCACACACCATGAACTATCAGAAAATCGGTCAGCCGGTACGCCGCCGGGAAGATACAAGGCTGCTGACAGGTCAGGGGCGTTTCAGCGATGACTGGTCCATCGACGGACAGGCATATATGGAGGTGGTGCGGTCTACCTATGCCCATGCGATGATCCGGGGCATCGATACGGCCGTCGCACGGTCCATGCCGGGTGTACTAGTGATTTTGACGGGCGATGACTCTCTCGCGGACAATCTGGCGCCGATACCCCACAGCCCGCTGCCGTCAACCAAACACGATATGAAACTCCAAGGACCGAATGGCTCCGAAGTTTTCATCGGAAATCACCTGCCGCTGCCAACGGACAAAGCCCGTTACGTCGGAGAAGCGCTTGCGATCGTCGTGGCGGAAACCCTCGCCCAAGCGGAAGATGCCGCAGAGGCGGTTTTGGTCGATTACGATCCGCTGCCGGCCGTGACTGACACAGCGAAAGCGGCCGCAGACGGTGCGCCGACAGTCTGGGAAGAAATACCTGATAATGTCTGCGTCGAAACTTTTTTCGGAGATGAAAAGGGTACTGATAAAGCCTTTGCTGCAGCTGATCATGTGATCGACATGGCTATTTTTATCGACCGAGTGACCGGGGTCCCAATGGAGCCACGTGCGGCGCTTGGGGATTACGATGCCGAAACCGGTCGATACACGATCTATGCGGGATCGGGTGGTTCAGTCCGTCAAAAAAGGGAAATCGCTGAAGTGCTGGGTGTCGAGCCCGAAAAGGTTAGGGTGATATCAAAAGATGTTGGCGGAAATTTTGGTACCCGTAACCGGCTCTACGTTGAGTTTCCGCTGGTTGCATGGGTATCTCGCAAGGTTGGCCGACCGGTGAAATGGACATGTCAGCGCAGTGAATCCTTTGTCAGCGATTATCAGGGGCGCGATCTAGTAACGCGGGTATCGCTTGCGCTCGACAGGGATGGAAAATTTACTGGGATGCGGGCAGATAACCTGTCGAATGTTGGATCGCGCATGGTATCACTATCGCCCCTGAGTAAGGGGTCGGGCCTGATAACAGGGTCGTATGACATTCCTGTTGCGCACCTCCGGTCCCGCGCGGTATTCAGCAATACGGCGCCAACCAACGCTTATCGTAGTTCAGGCCGGCCCGAAGTAACGTTTGCAATCGAGCGGCTGGTTGATACAGCAGCAGCAGAACTGGGTATTGATCCGGTCGAGCTTCGACGTCGCAACCTCGTGTCGTCCGAACAGATGCCTTATCTCAATTCCGTTGGGATGACTTATGACAGCGGCGAGTACGCCAAGAACATGGAAATGTGTATGGACCTCGCTGACTGGTGCGGATTTGACGCGCGTAAGGAGGAAGCTGAAGCCCGTGGAATGTTGTTGGGCAGGGGTTTCGCGAACTACGTGGAATCGTCGATCGGCACGCCGCGTGAACAGGCTGAAATTCATGTGCGCTCCGACGGACATATAGATCTTGTTATCGGTACACAACCGAGTGGGCAGGGGCACGAAACCAGTTTTGCTCAGGTTGCCGCCGAATGGCTCGGTGTATCGGTTGAAGCAGTCAACGTGATCGTTGGAGACACCGATGTAGTCAAGGTCGGTGGCGGATCGCATAGCGGCCGCTCGATGCGCATGGCTGGCACAGTCATCGTAAAAGCCGCAGACGAACTGATCGACAAGGGAAGGAAGCTATCATCCCTAGTGCTGGAGGCAGCTGAGGCGGATATCGAGTTTGGCGGTGGCAAATATTATATCGCTGGCACTGATAGGGAGATTTCTCTGTACGGACTGGCGCGGGCGTTAGAGGCACGGACGGATTTACCGGAGTATCTGGCGAGTGGGTTGTCGGTGATAGAGGACAATGTGATGGAGACGCCAGTCTTTCCCAACGGGTGCCATATCTGTGAGATCGAAGTTGACCCCGGATCCGGGGCGTATGAAGTGGTTCGCTATACAACTGTTGATGATGTCGGTCGCGCTATTAATCCGCTGATTGTTGACGGCCAGACCCATGGTGGGATCGTACAGGGGGCTGGGGAAGCCCTTGGCGAGCTATGTGCTATGGACCCTGAATCGGGTCAGCCTCTGGCAGGGTCTTTTATGGATTATCACATGCCGCGGGCTGACGAGTATCCATCGTTCAAGACTGCGCTTAATGAGGTCCCGTCGCCAACCAATCCTCTAGGTGTCAAGGCTGGGGGTGAGGGTGGCACTACTCCGGCTCTGGCTGTATTGGTCAATGGTTTTGTGGATGCGCTGCGACCCTACGGCGTACGCGATATCAGAATGCCGGTCACGCCTAGGAAAATATGGGAACTTATACAGGCAGGTTCCTAACGTTGGTAAAACCACGTTTGTAACACCGCAAATTTGTATGTATTCGTTGGACAAGAACAGGAAACCGCATAAACAAGGACGAAGTTTATGAAAGCCGCCGCTTTCGATTATGTTCGCGCCGTAGACGTCGAAGAAGTCTGTCGCCTTCTTGCTGATGCCGGCGATCAGGAACGCAAAATTATAGCCGGGGGACAAACCCTTGTGCCCTTAATGGCTATGCGCATGGCTCGTCCGGGCATGCTCATCGATATTAACGACGTTGAAGGTCTGTCCTTCATTGAGGACAAGGGTGATCATATTTCGATCGGTGGAGGCACCCGGCAGCGGGCACTGGAGCGCTCTGGAATTATTTCTCAGCGCTTGCCATTGCTTGCTAAAGCCGTTCGCAACGTTGGACATATACAGACCCGCAATCGGGGAACAATAGGGGGCAGTATCGTCCACGGTGACCCGTCGGCGGAAATACCAATGTCTGCTTTAGCACTAGAGGGATCTATCGTACTGCGGAGTGCGTCGGGTCAGACCGAAACACCACTGGAGGGGTTTTTCGAAGCGGCGATGGTGACAGCGATAGAACCGGATCAAATCCTGACGGAAGTCCGCATCCCAGTATGGCAGAGCGAACGCACGGGAACTGGCTTTCACGAAACGTCAAGCCGCCAAGGAGATTTCGCGATAGTCGCGGCGGCAGCGCAGATTGCGCTTTCCAGAGACGGTTCAGTCTGCAGAGCGGCAATTACCGCCGGTGGCGTTGCGCCCTCGCCTGTAAAACTCCGCGGAGTGGAAAAAGCCCTGATTGGCCGCCTGCCCAAAGATCTCGGCCCTGCACTTGACGCGCTCGATGACGAAATTGATCCCGATACCGACGTGCACGCGACCGCCGAGTATCGCTCGCGCGTAGCTAGGCGGCTTGTCGCGCGGGCCATAATGGACGCGGTCTCTGAGGCAAGCGGATGACACAAGTCGAAATCTCCATCAATGTAAATGGGCGTGCCTGTGTTGTGACGGTGCCGCCCCGGATGACCTTGGTCGACTGTCTCCGTGACGTTCTGAGGCTTACGGGCACCCACGTTGGCTGTGAACACGGCATCTGCGGCGCCTGCTCTGTGATGTTCGACGGCGAGCCTATCCGCTCCTGCTTGATGTTTGCGGTTCAAGCAGACGGGCATGAAATTACCACTGTTGAGGGTCTAGCCAGCGAGGATGGAGAAATTAGTGATCTGCAGGACTCTTTCTGGGAATGTCATGCGATGCAGTGCGGGTATTGCACGCCGGGTATGCTAGTCGCAAGTCAGGCGCTGTTATCCGAAAATCCGGATCCGGATGATGATGAAATCAGAGAGGCGATAAGTGGGAATCTGTGCCGTTGCACCGGCTATCAGCAGATCGTTGAGGCTGTGAAGATGGCAGCGCAACGAAGGCTGGGGATGTCGTCATGATCGGTTCTCCTGCGCTTCCGAATTACCGCTATGTTTCCCGAAAGCGGCGGACAAAGGAAGATCGACGTTTTGTTACCGGACGCGGCAAATTTGTTGCAGACGTCGATGTTCCGGGAACGAAGCATGTTGCTGTTCTACCTAGTCCGCATCCGCGGGCCAACATTAGCAGCATTGACACAAGCGCGGCGATGGCCGTGTCTGGCGTACATTATGTTTTGACGGGGGACGAACTCGCCGCGGAGACGAACTCACTCTTCCATGGTTTAGACCTGCCGGGTGTAAAGTGGCACCCGCTGGCAGTTGGCATGACCCGTTACGCAGGTGAATGGGTGGCGGCCGTGGTGGCAGACTCCCGCTATATAGCAGAGGATGCGGCCGAGTTGATCGAGGTAGAGTACGAGGCCCTTCCCGCGGCTGTCGATTCCGAGAAAATGCTCGACGGAGATCAGCCACTGGTCCATCCCGACCACGGTAGCAACGTCCTCTTTCGGAAAACCTGGGAATGGGGCCCGGTTGAAGACGATTTTTCTCGGGTGCCGCATACGGTCAGTTATCGGGCTCGCTGGGGCAGGTCGTCCACAGTGCCGATCGAGACGTTCGGTGTCGTTGCAAAATGGGACGAGATTGGCGAAATAATGGATGTTTGGGCGTCAATTCAGATGCCGCAATACCAAGACCAGATCGCTGCCGCACTGCGGCTGCCGATGAATAATATCCGAGTTCACAATGACGTCGATGTCGGCGGATCATACGGGGTGAAGCGTGGGATTAAACATACGGTGCTGGTCACTTATCTTGCCAAACGGCTTGGTATGCCGATCCGGTTTATCGAAGACCGGCTGGACAATATGTCGGGAGGCGATGCACACGGGCCCGACCGAATATTCGACATTACCATGGCATTTGATGACGACGGCGTTATCAAGTCGATGAAGATCAGGGCACTCGACGATGTCGGGGCTTATCCGGGTCGTGCACCGCTACAGCTGGGGAAGCCTATAACGGCGTTGTGCGGCCCTTACCGTGTAAATTCGATCGAATACGAGGCAATTTCCGTCACATCAAATAAGACAGGACAGGTGCCGGTCCGGGGATTTGGACAGTCGCCGACAAATTTCGCTATAGAAACGGGCTTGGAGCGGGTGGCCAAGTACCTCGGGCTAGACCGTGTGGAAGTCCGCGCCCGCAATCTGGTCCGCAAAGAGGAGTTTCCCTGGAAGATCCCCCCGGGGTCGGTTTATGATTCGGGCGATTTTCACGCCGTACTGGAAAGCGTGATCAAGACTTCTGATTGGGCGGCGTTAGTTGCCCGCCGTGACGCGCTTCGGGCGGAGGGGAAACTGGCCGGCGTCGGTATAACAACCTGTCTCGAGCCGGGTGGTGGTAACAATATTTTCGAGTATCTGTTCAATCCCAAGTTAGAGATCACCACGTTCGTTGAATCTGTCCTACTCAAGGTGGAGCCGACCGGCGCTATAACTGCGGTTATGTGTACGACGACCTCAGGTCAGGGACACGAAACTATGGTTTCGACCATCGCCGGCGAGGAACTGGAGCGCGACCCTGATACAATCCGGGTGTTGCACGGGGATTCTCTTGAAGCACTGCCGACGCGAAGTCCCGTGGCAAGCCGGATGACCATCGTCTTGGGTACCGCGACATCTAATGCCGCGCGGGAAATCAAG
This sequence comes from Pseudomonadota bacterium, assembly GCA_036339975.1. GTDB lineage: Bacteria > Pseudomonadota > Alphaproteobacteria > MPNO01 > UBA830 > UBA830. The sequence goes on from JAYYZV010000049.1 coordinate 9,749, forward strand.
GACAAGATGATCACCATCGCCGCCCATGACCTCGGGGTCGATAAAAACCAGATCGAATACGCTGATGGAGAGTTTAGCGTTCGCGGGGAGCCGGAACGCAAGCTGTTATGGAGCGAAGTGTGCCATATTGCGCATAAACAATTTCATCGGATGCCACCCGGCCATGAATTGGGATTACAGGCCTATTCTGTTCAGCAGGTGCCCGGCGCCGGCCAACTACCCAATGAGAAAAACGAAGTTCCCCTTTATCCGTGCTTCTCATTCCAAGCGCATGTCCCGCTTGTCGAAATTGACCCGGACACCGGAAAGGTCAAATTACACGACTACTACATCGCCCACGACTGTGGCACCGCAATCAATCCCGACATAGTCCGAGGAATGATCATTGGCGGCGTTGCGCATGGCGTTGGAGCGGCGCTGTACGAGAAGTTCGAATATGATCCCGAGGGCCAGCTTCTGGCTGGCACGTTTGTCGATTACCTGTTGCCGTCGGCGCATGAAATTCCGCCGGTGACGGATATCGAGCATTGTACACCGTCGCCGATGACCTCCCTTGGACAGAAAGGATCGGGTGAAGGGGGATATCTCGGCGCACCCGCAGCCGTTGCATCCGCGGTCAACGATGCCCTCAGCCCATACGATGTCGAAATTAACGAACTACCGATCCGGGCCCGTGATATCGAAGCAGCGCTGCACGAAAAAACTTTATAGTGAGATCAATGCATACACAGGGAGAAGGACATGAGTGACGATATTCTGCTTGAACAGGACGGACGCATACTGCGGGCGACATTCAACAGGACACCGGATAACGGCGTCTCCGACAGCATGGCCCGTCGGTTTTCCGAAGCTATCCTCTCCGCCCACGAAAACTCGGATATGGTTCTTTTGCGCAGCGCCGGTCCAGATTTTTGTACGGGCCGTATCCGAGATGATGATGCGGGGCCGCCTTCGCCGGAAGCTTATAGCCGTCGTCCGGAATATGACGCGATCTTCGGTTGTTACAGGTCGATCAAGGATGCACAGGTTCCGGTAGTGACCGTTATCGAGGGGCGTTGCATGGGGTTCGGTACGGCGGTTACCGCGGTGAGCGATGTGTCGTTTGCCAGTAGTACCGCTACTTTCAACATCCCTGAGGTTGGTCACAATGTGATGCCGACTATGGTCATGTCGGCGTTGTACGATCGGATGAGCCGAAATGCGATTCTATGGATGGCTTATTCAACCGATTTTATCGATGCTGAACGTGCGCTAAATTACGGCTTGGTTAGCAATGTCGTGGGCGCCGACAAGCTGGACGCAGAGGTTGGCCGCTTTTGCGAACTATTGATCAGCCGTCCGCGGCCGGCAATCCTCGGGCTGAAGGAATACCTGCATAGCGCACCGCGCATGGATGAACAGGGGGCATTTGACTATGCCCGCAGCATCCATTCGATGGTCAATACTTCCGCCGCAATGAAAAAATAACCGGCGAAAATACAGTTGCTGTTAACACGTATGTTGGCTATGCGTTCCGCGTGCGGAATTCCTCAGCGTATGCGGCAAGTGCCTCTTCCAGAGTGAAGGCAGGTTCCCAGGCCAGCTCGTCGCGGGCGCGGCTTGTGTCGAGCGGTATCATGCGAGACGTCGGAGCTGTGCCGGGTTTTATTTCGACTTCTAAATCGGGAAACGTCGACTTGACGGCTGTTACCAACTCGGAAAAAGTGATAGCTCGCCCCCATGACAGGTTATACGCCGCGTCGGCGGGTAACCCTTCCTTGGTTGCTGCCATATCCACCGCCCGGCCCATATCGTCGGCGTATATATATTCAAACGCCATCGTCTGTTCTTCGGGAATGACCGCCTTAGTGCCACGCACGCCTGCTTCAATCAGCGAATGGATTTTTTCCCCGCCGCCCGATCCACCCCAGAAATGCCCCATCCCGAATACATTGCCTGGCCGAAGCACCACAGTCTCAAATCCGCATTGGATGCGATAAGCCTCGACGATAAGCTCCTGTGCCGCCTTTGAATTTGAGTAAGCGGTGCCGCCGCCGCGCAAAAAGTTTTCTGATATGACGGTTTCGTCGTCGCTTTTTCGCCAGTCGTAGACGCCAAAAGTGGAAAGCTGGATCAGACGTTTGACCCCAGAAATGCGGACCGCTTCCACCACCGCCATCATGCCACCGATATTCAGATCGTAGCCTGTGTGGATCGGATCGGCGACGCGTTTTCCGATCAGGCCAGCCGTATGGAGAAAGGTCTCGGGTTTGTGTTTTTTGATTGCGTGGATTAGCGCGGGAAGGCTCCGGATATCGTCGTTGATTACTTCGTAATCGATGTCGCCAAGGCGCATGGCCAGATAGTCAGCGCGCGGCACCGGATCGATAAAAACGGTCTTTTCTCCTCGTTTTGCCGCTTCCTTCGCATACGCCGTACCGATAAGGCCGGCACCGGTGATAAGAGTGGTCATCGCTTTCCTGCTCCCTTCGCTGTTCTTCTGTTAGTATGGCGGTTAGCTTATGGCAATAGTGTGGGGCGGGACAATCTACGAGGATGATAATATGACGGACAACGGCGCCATTCAGAAATCTGACAAAAAATGGCAGTCCGACATCATTGTCGATCTAATCAAGCAATACGGATTTAAACATATTGCACTTAATCCAGGCGCCAGCTACCGCGGATTGCACGATTCGCTGGTGAATTACGGCGAGAACGATCCACCTATGCTGGTGTGCAACCACGAAAAGATCGCGGTCCAAATGGCGCACGGTTATGCCAAGGCCACCGGAGAACCGATGATTGCCATCGTTCACAACGTTGTCGGTTTGCTGCATGCACCGCTTGCGATCTATTACGCTTATATTGACCGCGCTCCAGTCTTCATCATTGGTGCAACTGGTCCGATGGATGAAGACATCCGTCGGCCTTTTATAGATTGGATCCACACCGCCTCGGTTCAAGGAAACGCGGTCCGGGATTATACCAAGTGGGACTATCAGCCAGGCAGTGTGCATGGGATACCGGACTCATTTGCACGCGCGTACTCTATTATGATGGCTGAGCCGCAGGGTCCCATCTATATGTGCTACGATGCTGGAATACAGGAAGGACCGCTGACCGAGGAAATCGATCTGCCGTCGCTTGTTGCCACGCGCGTGACATCGACGCTCGGCCCGGATCGCGTGGCATTGGAAAAGGCGGCCGATCTTTTGCTGGCCGCTGAAAATCCGATGATCCTGACCGAGTATGCGGGGCGGATGCCACACGGGTTTGAATATATCGTCGATTTTGCTGAAACCGTCGGCGCAGGTGTGTCCGACGTATACAAACGCCTAAATTTTCCGAACCGGCATCCATTGAACCTGAGTATGGATAGTGAAGCATTCGACGGCGCTGATCTGGTCCTTTGTATGGATGTCCGAGACTGGACACGGGGGACCTACGGGACGAACCCAGTGACCCGCGCTGTAGAGGACAAGACTAAACCTGGCAGCAAATGGATTGATATTGGCTTTGCTGATATCGAGATCAGTAAATGGGCTATGGACTATAACAAGCATCGGGACTGGGATGTGCGTGTTACCTCTGATCCAGTGTCCGCGGTCCCCGAACTTGCCCAACTTTGTCGTTCCCGCATTGAGGTGGACCCCTCGCTTAAATCGAAGGTCGGGGATCGAAGGGAAGAGATCGGCAAGCGTCATGCGTCGCTGTTCAATAAATGGGCTGAGGATGCGAAGAAAGACTGGAACGCATCGCCGATTTCTTTGCCAAGGTTGGCATCGGAAGTGTGGGATGTGATACGCGACGAGGACTGGGTTCTTACCGCCGGCGATCTTCGAGGCTGGACGAGAAAAATTTGGAATTTCGACAAGCCCTATCGGCACCCGGGGCGGTCGCTAGGGACTGCCACGCAGTTCGGTATTTCGCTGGGCGTGGCACTCGCCAACAAAGGAAAAGAGAGGTTAGTTGTTGATCTGCAGCCCGATGGAGATCTGATGTTTGATCTCGGCGCTCTCTGGATCGCCGCGAAATACGAAATTCCAATGCTGGTGGTGATGTATAATAACCGCGCCTATTACAATGACTGGGATCATCAGAAACATGTCGCGCACCGGCGCGGAACTGATGAAGAACGTGCTTATATCGGCATGGATTTATACGGTCCCGCGCCTGATTTTGCGGCTGCGGCGAAATCCATGGATTGGTGGGCAGAAGGCCCGATCGAGGACCCGGCGGAGATTAATGGCGCGTTGATACGGGCCATTGAACAGGTGAAGGCTGGTAAACCAGCTCTGATCGACACTATCTGCCAGCACAAGTAGAGAGGAAGGAATGATGGAGCGGAAACAAATGATCCCTGCCGTTGAGAAATTCGTGGCCGAAATGAGGGCCGCCTGCGACGATTTGGAGGGGGACGAGAGATGGGATCGTTGTCGCGATTTGCTTGCGGAACTTCTGACGGACCGGGCTCTGCAAAAGCATGCGGAGGAATGGCCCGTCGGCGGTTTCGACGGCAAGAAGGTCGACAACCTTTTGTTTTATGAGGATCCCGACCATGGCTTCGTCATTAATGGTTTGATTAAGAACCCCGGCGGGTACGCGATGATCCATGATCATGGAGAAGCCTGGACAATTTATGGGGTATTGTCCGGTGGGGAGCGCGTTGTTAGATATCGGGAAATAGAGAAGGATGGGGAGGTGACGTTTGAGGAAGATCGCGCCGTCATGTGCGGACCCGGCGATGTAGACATCGTCTCCCCCTGGGAGATCCATTCAGAATACGCCGGAAATGAGAAAACCATTGCCGTGATAGTCCGTAGCCAGCGGTCTGGCACGTTTGAGCAGTTCCGATACCCGCCTGAGGGGGGGAAAACGCGGTTTTCGGGACCCAACCAGGTGCCGTATGACCTTGGGTAAGCTTATTCGCTTATGTTTGCCCCCGGATTTCCTCCGGTAGAAAAGGAAAGGCCGATAATTCGTGGGATTCGCCTACCGCACCGGCTTCCTTGACGAAGTTAATGTCGAGTTCATCGATCGATGCGACGCCGACTAGACCCATTGCATTTCGAATTTCTGCTTCCATGATCTCCAACGCCCGGACTAGAGCCGGTTGGCCGCCTGCGGCAAGTGCCCAGCCCTGGAAACGGCCGAGCGCTACGGCCGTTGCACCAATAGCCAAAGCTTTCAGTACATCCGTTCCGCGCACAAAACCTCCGTCGACAACAATTTCCGCCTGATTACCGACGACGGCAACGACCTCTTTCAGGATTTCGATGGTGCCGTCACCATGATCCAGCTGCCGTCCGCCATGGTTTGAAACGTAGATGACGTCGACACCATGACTGAGCGCGATTTCAGCGTCCTCTGCGGTCTGGACGCCTTTCAGAATAAAAGGCAATCCACCGCGTTCGCGCATCCTTTCCATCCATTCCCACGTGAGCCCAGCCTGGTTTTTTCGCGCCTCGTCTCCGTATCGTTGAATACTCGGGGGGCGCCAGCCTGTGATCAACTGCCGTTCACGGCGCCCGTAATAGGCAGAATCGACAGTGAGGCATAGCGCTGCATATCCTGCGTCACGGGCTCTATCGATAAGGCTGTCCATCCAGTCATAGTCGCCTCTTACATAGATCTGAAATATCTTTGGGTGATTGGTTGACGCAGCTATCTCCTCCAGCGCTGGTTCGGTCACTGTGCTGACGAGGTTCATGGTTCCGAATTCAGCCGCGGCCTTTGCTACAGCGATGCCGCCTTCCGGGGTAACGGTCTGTAGAGAACCGATCGGAGCGAGTAGACAGGGGATCCTAAGAGTGTGCCCCATGAATGTCGTTTCAGTGTCGATTTCTCGCACATCACGCAGTATTCGAGGACGCAACGCCAATGAATCGAGACAAAGGCGGTTGCGCCGGAGGGTTGTCTCCGTCTCGGCTGCGCCGGTTACATAGTTCCATATGGAGCGCGGCAAGTTGTTGCGGGCGGCAACAATAATTTCGTGCATCGTAGAGAAGGAATCGGACATGGCATGAGCTTTTTATCAGTTTTTTTTCGTTTGGATATTGTGGACATCACATCGTCTTTGTTCAACGCGTTGTCAAAAACGAATTTGAAGTGTTAGGCTTTGGAAAATTATAAGACCAACTCTGGGAGGAATGAACAGTGAGAAAACTTACGTTGACAGTTATGGCCGTCGCAGCGCCGCTTGCGTTTGCAGGCTACGCAAATGCGAAAACCGTTAAAATAACCGTCGCCGCAGCACCGCCGCCGATGGTGACTTTTGTGGCAGCGTTCAAAAATATAGTTTCGAAAAAGATTGATGCGCGCCTTGCCAAAGAAACGCCGGACTTCAAAATTGAGTGGAACCACGCTTATGCGGGTTCCCTCGCAAAGTTCAACGAGGTCTTCGAAGCGGTTGAGGAAGGTATCGCCGGTGCTGGTCTGATTTTGAAAAATTTTGAACCGTCTAATCTTCCGCTTGCTTCGTATACAGTCTATATGCCGTTCGTTAAAATTTCACGGGCCCAGCTAATTGCTATCGATGGCCGGATGCGTGCCCAGATACCGGAATTGAACGCGGCTTACGACCGGCACAATCAGGTGTATATCCAGAGTGGGGTCAATGACTCTATGCAGCTGATGACCAAATTCCCGGTCACCAAAGTCGCGGCCCTGAAAGGGCGAAAGCTGGGATCCAGTGGCGCTTATGCGAATTGGCTGCGAGGAACCGGCGCCGTTTCGGTAAACTCATCGATGAACCAGTCTTTCACAAACATCAAGAACGGTGTCTACGAGGGTTACCCGATTGGAGAAATCCTAGGCTTCGTCTACAAGACCTGGGCCGCTGCACCATACTTCACAAAAGTCGATTTTGGACCGACCCTGTCCTCGGCGATCACCTTTAACAAGGATGTCTGGAAAAGCATGCCGGGAAAAGCGCGGCGGATCATCCAGGAAGAAGCGTCCAACTGGCCAAAATATCTGGACCAGATCGACAATAAGAAGCGCGCCAAGTTTGTTGGTATTATGAAAAAAAAGGGCGTAAAATTCAGCGTTTTGCCTGAAGCCGAGCGCCAGAAATGGGCCAAATCTATGCCCAACGTTGCGAAAGAGTGGGCAGCGCGTCTGGAAAAACGGGGGCTCCCCGGCAATAAGATGGTTTCTACATTCATGTCGGAATTGCGGGCCGCAAAAATCGAATACGCCCGGGATTGGGATAAATAGCCCCGAGCAGCTGGAAACCGTACTTAGGACGGTAACCGTAGATGGCTGAAGCAGAAATATCCATCAAACAACCGGGTCTCGGCACCCGGTTGTTTGATGGTATAGTTTCCCTTTTTAATGGCGGCGGCAGTATCTGGATTTTCTGCCTGATGTCAGTGCTGTGTGCCGACGTTTTCACCCGCACTTTATTCAACGCTCCGATTAATGGAGTGCCGCTTCTAGTAGAGCTGTCTATTCTCGTGATCATGTTCATGCAGTTGCCGGCTGCGATAAGGAGTGGGCGGCTCACGAGGTCGGATATTCTGCTGGCGCGTCTGCTGAGAGACCGGCCGTCCATCGGTCTAAGCCTGAAGGCGGCATATGACCTCCTCGGCATCGCGCTGATGATCACGGTCTTCGTTTACACGTTGCCGGCATTCGAGAAAGTCTGGCGGCGTGATACATTCGAAGGGCTCGAAGGTGACTTCGCCCTGCCTAGCTGGCCGTTTAAATTACTAATCCTGATAGGCTCAGTAATGTGTACTGTTCAGTTCGGGCGGTCACTGTGCACCGGGATTGTGGAAATGCGTGCCATGAATCGCGCGCGCGCCTTTGAAGGTGGCCGGGTTTTGCGGATGTTCCTCATTGTCGTAGTGTCGATTGGCATCCTGGCTGTCGTTACCAGTTTCTCCGATATCAGTGACGCTGGAATTGGCGTCGTTTCAATTTTGTTCGTGTTGTTTTTCGTCTATATCGGCGTCCATGTCGGAGTGGCGTTGTCCCTGATATCTTTCGTGTGCGTGTTTCTGGTGCGTGACAACATCGATCTTGCCGGCAAGCTGCTGGCGCTCTCGATCGGTGATAGCATGCAGCATTACGAGTTTGGCGTTATACCGCTCTTCGTCCTGATGGGGCTTCTGGTTAGTATTTCCGGGATAGGTAGCGACACCTACGACGTCGCCAATCACATATTCAGAAAAGTCCGCGGCGGCCTTGGAACCGCGACGGTTGGAGCTAATGCGGTGTTTGCGGCTGTGACAGGAACTAGTATTGCGTCTGCTTCCGTATTTACTAAAGTCGCCGTTCCGGAGATGCTTCGGCTAGGCTATAGACCGCGCTTCTCTGTAGGCGTCGTAGCGGGATCCTCGGTGCTTGGAATGCTGATACCGCCCAGCCTTTTGCTTATCATTTTCGGGATTATCGCCGAACAATCGATTGGGGACCTCTTTATCGCCGGCATCATCCCCGGCCTAATCCTGACTGCCGCTTACTGTATTCTCATCTGGATCATGGCCAACAAATTTCCCGATAAGGTCGGAACGCCGGAATCACTAAATACGCAGCGTGAACCCACTATGACCGGCTTTGATGCAATTCGTAAAAGCGTACCTATCATCACGCTGATCGTACTCGTGCTGGGTGGCATATACGGCGGCTTCTTTACGGCCACGGAAGCAGGTGGGGTAGGCGCACTGGGAGCTCTAATCCTGACCCTTCTGAAAGGGGCACTCAACCGCACTAATCTCTGGGAAGCGTTATCCGAGACAGGACACGTCACCGCAGCTATCTGCTTCCTTTTGGTTTCGGCGCATATCTATTCTCGGATGATCACATTGACTGGCATCCCGAACCTGATGGAGGCTTGGGTGAATGCATCCGGCTTGGGCGTAGCGGGATTGATAGCCATCTATATCATCGCAATCATCTTGATGGGGACCATTCTCGACGCCGGCTCAATAATGCTAATTACCGTACCTTTGATGATACCTGCGTTGGTAGGCTTCGAAGTCGATTTGATCTGGTTTGGAATAGTGACAATTATAGCGGTGGAGATTGGTCTTCTGACGCCGCCACTGGGATTGGCGTGTTTCGTAATCCACAGCAATCTTCAGGATGACCGCATCCGAATTGAAGACGTATTCTGGGGCGCCGTGCCTTTTGCGGTGACGATGTTTGTCGTGCTGATGTTGGTTGTGTTTTTACCGGAATTGGCGACTGCTCTGGTTTAGCCATCATCGAAGGGAAATATGCTGACGTCCCCGAGTAAGTCCCGTGTTCTCTGTTAAAAATCGATAAGGAAAAACGTTTATGAAACTTCTTACCATTGACGAAGGTGGCGGCAGTCCGGGTGTTGTCCTCGGCAACGGCGATGTTCTAAATCTTTCGAGCGTATCTGAGAATATGCTGGAAAGTGGTTGGCGACCAGGGTCCGTGCGAGAAATTCTCGAACAGGGAGATCAGGGTCTAGGCAGGGTTCGCCATATAATTGATGCTGCGGAAAACGCCCTCGACGAATGCTTGGACGCTGTCAGCAAATATACTGAAACATCATTGTTACCCCCGGTCCCCGACCCGTGGTTGGTGTTCTCGGTTGGTATGAACTACGGACGCCATCTCGCGGAAATGAGTAATACGCCGGCACCTCCTCATCCCGCCGGTTTTATCAAGACGCGGGATTCACTTTTGGGTGCGGGCAAGGCTATTCCGGTGCCGTCGCAATGCCCGGATATGATTGATTACGAAGGTGAGTTCTGTTTCGTTTTCGGCCGTGAGTGTCATCGTGTCAACGAGGCAGAGGCCATGGATTATGTCGCTGGATATACCATTGCGAACGATGTTTCGGCGAGGGACTGGATTCCTGACATCAAATCGGGAGAGCCCCCATTCGGGCCGATCCACGGATGGGAGCGAAACATCATGGGTAAAAACTTGCCCGGTTTCACGCCCTGCGGACCAGTGATCGTGACTAAGGATGAAATTTCGGACCCCCACGACCTACATTTGCAGACGCGGCTTAACGGCCAAACGATGCAGGATACCAAGACGGATGATCTGATTTTTAAGCTACCGGAAATAATTTCTTATTATTCGCAGTGGTACCGCTTTCGACCTGGGGATATCGTGACCACAGGATCACCGGCTGGCGTCGGGATCGGGCGCGACCCGCAGGTATTCATGAAGGCGGGTGATACAATCGAAATTGAGCTCGAAGGCGTCGGCATTCTGACTAATTCGCTTGCCTGACAGAAGATATTGAGAAGGGGCGCATATGGCTAAAAAAGCTTCAACCAAGTCGAAACGGTATGAAATGAAGGTCGAGGAACCAGTCTTCGTCACGATGCGAGATGGCGTTCGGATTGCTTGCCGGATTTATCGACCTGACGCACCGGGTAAATTTCCTGCGCTTTTCGCGGCATCACCATACCAATACGAGACGGACGATCTGCCGCATTCAACGCTATTTCTCTGGCGAGAGGTGGGCCCGGTAGAATGGTATGTTCGCGACCAAGGCTATGTATACGTCCATATGGATGTCCGTGGTTCCGGCCAATCCGGCGGCACCTACAATTTGCTGGATAAGGAAGAACAGCAAGATTACTACGAGTGTATCGAATGGGTGGCTCGTCAGGCGTGGTGCACCGGTAAGGTCGGCGGCCTCGGCCAATCCTACTATGCCTGGTCCCAGTGGTTTATGGGGATTGTGAATCCGCCCAGCTTGAAGTGTATTGCCCCTTATGATGGTTCCGTAGATATGTATCGCGGCACTGCCTATCACGGTGGAATTTACTGTGACTTCATGGCGTGGTGGTACCAGATGGTCCGGGTGAACAACCTGCATCGGTCCGCAAATGGGCCGGGCGGGCAATACATGCCGCTGGACCTTGCCGGAGAAATGGCCAAACACCAGACCTACGATGACTGGTGGCGTGAACGCTGCGCCTGGGAACGGCTGGAAGATATAAAGGTGCCGGTATTGTCGATCGGGCATTGGGGTAAGATGGGGCTTCATCTTCGTGGAAATATTCTCGGCTACGAGAAGGTTAAGTCCGAAAAGAATTTAGTTGTCACAGGTGCTAAGGATGTATTCGAGGCTCACGATCAGTTCGATCACATTTGGTATCACGAGCAGGAACTTCTCCCTTTCTATGACTACCACCTGAAAGGTAAGAAAAACGGGTGGAACAAGCGTTCTAAAGTGCGGTTGCATGTAGGCGGTCGGGGTGAATGGCGTGAGGATCCTGTCTGGCCGCCCAAGGACGTTAAATACAAAAACTTCTATTTGAGCGGTAAAAATTCCAATAGCGTCAGTTCGCTAAATGATGGATCTCTGAGTGTAAAAAAGCCGTCGGCGAATGGCGGGGCCACCGACTGGGACTACCCACAACCCGGCTGGAAGTTGGGTACCGTAGGTTTTGGCCCTCAGGGACCAGACCCGGTTCGAGGTGCAGTGACTTTCACGACGGAGAAACTGAACGAAGATGTAGAAATTGCAGGCCCCATCATTCTCGAGTTGAAAGCATCATCCACCAATACCGATACTGATTTCATAATCAAGCTGTCAGATCAGCACCCTCAGTCTCGGAATGACCAAGCGGAGGGGCTGCAACCTTCCTCGCAGGTTGTGTCGAAAGGGTGGATGCGGGCATCGCACCGTGAAAAGGATAAGAAGAACAGCACAAAAATGCGCCCCTTCTATACCCATCGCGACCCTCAACCTATTGAACCGGGAGAGGTTTATACGTTTGAGATCGAGGTCATGCCCTGTGCCCACAGGTTCAAAAAAGGACATAGAATACGGCTAGAGATTTTGAATGGTGACTCGCCTCTGACGGATTCTCTCTTCACACATCAGTATCTCTATTACAAAGTTGGAACCGATACCTTATGGCATAACAGCAAAAATGCATCATGTTTGAAACTACCAGTGGTGCCTACAAAATAGGGATCAGATCAGGAACAACAGACCGGCGGAAATTGCACCATTATTGGTGATCAATAGGAAATGATAAGTCCGTATTGTCGGGTCCTTCATTTCCCAGAACCGGTGATGCAGTGTGCTGGCGAGGATCACAAAAGCGATGAGAAGGATGGCGCCGTATCTTGTGTGCCAGTCGAAGAGAACCATAAAGGCACCGGCAAACTGTATTGAAAACCCGAATATTAGGCAGGGGATTGCGGGCAGGTTTTGAACGGCAATTCGCTGAACGTTCATGTTCCACAATCTGATGTTCTTGATCCCCATCGAGATGAAGTAGCCCGCAATGAGGATTTGGGCGATTGTATGGATTGGCGTCTGGTCGGCATACATGCAGTTTGATCCCATTTGACGATGTGTTCTATCGCGATCCCGGCGGCACTGCTATAGTTGGGAATGCGTCTTGGCTCTTTCTCGCAACGTGCTCACCCGACGGCTATAGAATTTGTGGAGACAGAAGCAATGCTCTGCGGCAAAGAGGCTCTCCGTGGATACGCCACGGCCATAAAGTAAAATTCTCACACGCTTTACACCCCCGCCGGCCATCGCCGGTGCGTTGGCGATGCTATGCTGGGCCGCGAGCATCGTCGTCGTCCGGGACGTTGCCGGCATCGTGCCGCCGGCGGCAATGTCGTTTCTCAGATGTTTGCTCGCGCTATGTATTCTCTACCCCATCTGCCGGGTGACTTTGCATTCACAACTACCGTTGATGCGGAAACATTGGAAAATTATCGGTTGCCAGGGTGTCCTACTCTTCATCGGAGGCAATGGCATGCTTTTTGTCGGGCTACAGTTCACGACTGCCATCAATGCTGCGCTCATCAATTCCGCTGAGCCCGTTACCATCGTCGCCGTGGCTTGGGTGATGTTTCGGGAAAGACTGACACAGATTCAGTGGGCGGGCGTCCTTATATCAATGATCGGTGTGATTTACCTCGTAGGGCGGGGTGAAATATCGGTACTGACCAGCTTCGACCTCAATGTCGGGGATATTTTCATATTTATATCCATCGTCTCCTGGGCTTTTTACGCGGTGTTAATGCGTAAGGTGCCCCCGGAACTGGACCGGTTGAATGTCGTGTTCGGTATCCTGATGGCGGGTGCCATTGTGGTGTTTCCGTTCTGGGTGGCGGAAAATATATTTTACAAGGTGACCCCGCTTATTTTTGATACGCTTTGGACCACTTTCTTCAACGCGATTTTCGCGTCGATCCTCGCCCTGTTCTGGTGGAATCATGCGGTAGAGGGGCTCGGTCCTAGCCGCGCCGGCCTGTTTGTACACCTTATACCGGTCTATACAGTGACTTTAGCCGTCTGGCTTCTTGGCGAGGAATTTTCCGTGTTTCACGCTGTTGGGATCGGTCTCATTGCAATCGGAATAATCCTCACCACAATGCTGACAAAGAAACATGGGGTGCATAAATGAAAAAAAAACGAGTTTACGCTGGCGTCGCGGGCGAGCCGCCGGAGGGCACCTGGTCCAACTGCTTGGTGGCTGGCCGGCATGTTTATATCGCTGGCATGACGGCACGAAGTACAGAGTTTGACACAATCGTTGGTGACAATGCCTATGAACAGTCAAAGGTTATATTCGAAAAAATAAAGGCCCTGATTGAGGCGGCCGGCGGTACCATGGATGATATAGTGAAAGTCAATATTTTCCTTACAGAAATCAAAGACCGGCAACAGGTCTGGGATGCCCGGAGGGAATATTTTGAGGGGGATTTCCCGGTCTCCACGCTGCTGGAGGTTTCGGAGCTTGTCCATCCCGACATGTCAGTCGAGATCGAAGCCGTCGGCTATCTTGGCGCCGACGAAAATTGAGACTGTCTGAACGAAATCCGCCGCGTTAGACTGCTATAAACACGGACAAACCGGAGCCATGGCGATGCTGACAATGAGATCGGCGTTGGAAAGAGCAGAGCGCTTGTTCGGCGCAAACACGGCGATTGTCGATATTGAGGCACATTTTACGTGGAAAGAACATATGGACCGCGTGAGGCGGCTCACAGCGGTTCTGCAGGATGAGGGTATTGGAAAGGGAGACCGGTTCGGCATCATCTGCCGCAATACCTGGCGCCACTGTGAATTACTGCACGCAGGATACTGGAACGGTTCCATTCCGGTCCCGGTAAACTATAGGCTTGCCCCCCCGGAAGTCCGATATATCCTTGAAGACGCGGAAACTACGCAGCTTTTCATCGAAGACGTATTCTTGAGCCTGTTAGACGCCGGCGAACTCGATGCCTGGCGTGGGAATGCCATCTGTATACCCGGAGAAAAGACAGACACGTTATTGCCCTCTTCAGATGATCTGATTGCGGTAGCTAAAGGTGTGGAAGGCCACGAAAGCGATGAAGACGACGACGCGATCCTATTATATACGGGCGGTACGACCGGTCGTGCAAAGGGTGTGCGACTAACGCACCGGAATGTGTTCTCTAACGGTCAGCAATGCACAGCGCCGATGAAAATTAATGCGAACGACGTTTATCTTCATGTTGCTCCCATGTTTCACTCCGCAGATCTTCTCGGAACAGGTTACACGCAGGCTGGCGCCGCTCACGCGTATCTGCCTGTATTTACGCCTACGCACCTTCTGGCAGCATTTCAGGATTATGGTGTGACCTGCGCGATGATGGCGCCGACAATGATTATCCTGACCCTTCACGATTCATCGGTCGAAGACTACGACTTGTCTGCTCTCAACCGTCTATATTACGGATCGTCTCCGATGGCGGTAAAATGGATACGGCGTACGATGGAGGCCTTTCCCAATGCAAATATACAACAGGGCTATGGGTTGACCGAAACGTCGCCGATTCTAGCTACACTTGATGAGGATATTCATATCCACGCCATGGAGACCGGCGAGTACGATATTCTGAAGGCGGCCGGCCGGCCGCTGGTCGGTATCGATATGCGCATAGTCGATGAGGACGGAAATGAAGTGCCAACTGGGGAGGGTGGAGAAGTCGTTGTGCGCGGTCCGAATGTCACCGCTGGTTATCTGAAAAAACCTGAGGAAAACGAAGAGGCGTTCCGGAATGGCTGGTTCCATACGGGAGATGTCGGGAAAATGGATGAAAATGGGTTCATGTATCTGCTCGACCGTAAAAAAGACGTGATAATTACCGGTGGCGAGAATGTTTATTCCTCAGAGGTAGAGGCCGTGTTGTACCAACACTCGGACGTCCTCGAATGCGCTGTTGTAGGTGTGCCAGATGAAAAGTTCGGCGAAGCGTTGTTTGCCGCAATCGTATCTCGACCGGGTGTAGAAATCACAGAAAACGATATTATTGAACACTGCAGGTCGCGGATTGGGGGTTATAAGATCCCCCGCAGGATGGCATTTGTTGGTGAACTTCCGAAAAGCGCGATGGGAAAAATTTTAAAAACCGAACTACGCAAAACCTATGGAGAAGAGGCTATATGAAGACTAGCCTGAGAGCGGGAATTGAGGGTCAACGTTCGTTTAATATTGATGAAGAGCGGACCATTTCGTTTATGGGTGACGACCTTCGGGTGTACAGTACGCCCTATATGGTCCGTGACATCGAGGAGACATCCCGCCTCGTTGTCCAGGAGCACCTCGACCGGGGAGAGGAAACTGTTGGCGCGCATGTGTCAGTCGATCACTTAGGCGCGTCGCTGATTGGAATGACGGCAACGGTTTCCGTTAAAATTATCGAAGTTGACGGCCAGCGTGTGACGCTTGAGGCTCTGGTTCATGATGGCCACGACACGGTCGGAAAAGCTAAGCATGTCCGTTTTGTGATTGACAGGGATCGGCAGGCTGCGCGTCTCGAAAAGAAGCGGGCTCAGTTATCATAGAGAAAACAGTGGTTGAGACGCGGAAGCTCGGGGGTTTTCGACTGGTGTCGGGAACTATCAGTTCGACTGGAACCTTGTCTCGAAAGACAGGGTAAGTTGATCCGAAAATCATAAAGGTCAGATAGATTGACCAGAAACCTACTTTTGTGCCCTCAAATAATATTTGGGTTGGTCTCTACAAGCGAAGGTTCAGTCGCTTTGAACCCCGACTAACTCGTCAGGGCTGGCGGGGCGGGCGTGAAGTATTGGCGCGGCCCAGGCTAGTTCGACGTTTTCAATTTCACGGGCGTTTGTGCTGTAAAGGTTAAAAAGGAACTGATTCCGGCCCTGTTTAAGCCGTTTGACGTATCTGGTGCCGTTATTTTCCAACTGAACGACACACAGTTTCCCGATGCACTCTGTCGGCACACCATCGTAATTGCGGGTGTAAAACAATAGCCAACCTTCGTCGATCGGTAGCATTGAATCCCCTATGACCTCTATCGCTACCGTATCTCGCGGGTCCATCCCAGCCGGACAGCGCCCATATTTTTGGATTTCCACTGAGGAAAAGTCTCCTATCGAACGGACTTGTGAGCCGGCTCCGACTTGGCCCACGAGCGGGACTTTGGGAAATTCGTTAACGAGGTCCACGATCCCGACGTCGAGGATGCTGGCGATTTCACCTAAGCGCCGGAGATTCACCGAAACCTTGCATGTTTCCCACTTGTGCAAGTGGCCGACTGAAGTGCCAAGTCGGGAGGCAAGTTGTTCCAGCGTCATGCGCCTTTTCTTACGCCAGTGTCGAATCTGACTACTCATGATTTTCGTATTTTTGCATAAGATGGGAAAAGCAGCAGTCAAAATTTACATCCGAATTATTGAATTAAAACCTTCCTTCATCACGCTTGTAAGATGCATCGTGGTGTTTGTTTGGCTATAAAATAAGAATAAAAGAGCACCGGCTTCGCCGACAGGCAAACCAAACGGAGGCGTTTCAATGTTCGATTTTTTCTTTCCTACCGAGGGTATGGGATCGCAGACCCTTAGGCTTGTCGCCGAGGCGGGCCAAGGCGGTGGGGACGCGTTTGAGATTGCGCGAGTTTGCCGGGAAATTGAAGCCGGAAATTTGGAAAGCTGGGAGACCGAATGGGTCAAAAAGGCGGAGGACACTGAGACGCGTGCTAGAGGTTGTCTTGCCGCGGGTCATGAACGTTCTGCGATGCAGTATTTCTTTGCCGCAAACCAGTATTGGAGGATGGCAGACGTCTTTCTTCGAATTGACCGTAATGATGATAAGGCCAAATACTTCGCCAAATCACAGGAAAACTTCCGTGCGGCTGCAGCACTGCACGATCCACCGATCGAAGTCATTCAGGTTCAGTGCGGAGATGAGATGTATGACGGCTATTTTTGTCATCCGCGAAACCCAAACTCCGGAAAGTGGCCGGCTATCTTCTTCATCGGCGGCGCGGATGCCTTTGCCGAAGAGATTTATTTCTCCGGACGTGAGATGGTCGAAAGAGGTTATGCGATGCTGTTGGTGGATACGCCCGGCCGAGGGTCGTCGATGTATCTAAAAAACATTCCAACCCGCGCGGATTATGAAGTGCCAGGAAGAGCCTGTTTTGACTACCTGTTCAGTCGTCCGGAAATAGACCCTGACCGCGTCGGTCTTATGGGGATTTCCATGGCAGGATATTACGCTCCCCGTGTTGCTGCTTTTGAAGACCGCATCAAATGTTTGGTGTCATGGGCGGGGTGTTACTCAATCCTCGACAACCTATACGATTTCTACGATCACCTGCAGCCCACAGTGCAACGGTTGCTTGGTGGCGTTAATCATGAAAAAGCTCGCGAGCAACTAAAATTGTTCACGATGGAAGGTATTGCAGGCAACATCAAAGTTCCGACGTTGATGACCCACGGCACTGCAGATAAGCTTATGGACGTGGAGGGTGCCAAGCGTCTCTTCGAAGAGATTGGAGCTGAGGATAAAACATTGATCCTTTATGACGACCCTAAAGTAGGCGGCACTGTGCATTGCTCTCACGATTGCTGGGTACATCAGGGCCCAATGATCTTTGATTGGATCGAGGGGCATCTCTGATGGATGCGGATTTTCTAGGTGCCGAGGGCGGGTTTTACCCGCCCTTTTTTTCGGTGTGTTACTGTCTATGTTTGGTTAATCGGTTCCCCATAAGGCAGATTGCTTATCCGAGTTAAGCGCGTTTGGTCGGCATCGGGCTGGTGTCTACCAGTTCGATTAGCCTCTTTGTGAGCCCTTCAAACAGTTCCGCTCTAATACCTGCGTGCGCTGGATCGTTGAACAAATTGTCCATTTCATCAGGGTCCTTGTGAAGATCGTATAATTCGCCCCAATCTTCGTCCCTCGAAACCGTAAGGCGGTAACGGTTGGTGATAAAGGAGCGGATGCGTGGTGGCTTGTTGTAGCCAAAATAAACGCGTTGCTGCTCGTCCTCTACAACCACTGACCCCACCGCCTCAGGATCGTTGTTCCCAGTGATGGCGTTCAGGAGGCTTCTACCCTGGATCCCGTTGTAGGGCTCGATTTTCGCGCGCTCCAGAATGGTCTGGGCAATATCGAGCGTGCTTGCCAGTGTATCCGTCTTGCGTTCTTCTGCGCCCGGTTCGGACCATATGAACGGTACCCGTGTAATTCCTTCAAAGTGAGCCGGACCTTTGAGCATAAGCCCGTGATCTCCGAGAAAGTCGCCGTGATCGGCAGTGAATATAACAATCGTATTGTCCGCCAGTCCGCTATCTTCGAGTTTCTGGAGAATGTCGCCGACTGCGTCGTCGATCATGGCAATCATGCCACAGGTCAACGCTCGGGCTTCGAGGACCTCCCTTTCGTTTACGGCGAACCCGTTCTGCGAATTTGTCTGGGCCTCGCCGGACTCCCGTGCATCGCGTGCCCACTTGACGTGCGGCGGCGGATCGACATTTCCGTAATCAAAGCTGGCTGGTAGCTCCATCTCTTCGGGTTTGTACATGTCCCAGTATTTTCCGGGTGGAGTAAAGGGATGATGTGGGTCCGGAAACGATGCCATGAGGAAGAACGGCTTGTCGCTTCGATTGGCCGAATGGAGGTCCAGGTATTCAATGGTTTTTTTTCGAACATAGGAAGTTGGATAGAATTCTTCCGGAATCGACGTGCGAAAGGCCTGCGGGCAAATATAGTCGTGATCAAACTGCTTAGCGCGATCCCGTAGGTCGTCAGCATCTTCTCTTTGCTGTTTGAACCAGACGTAATATTGGCCGCCGACATGGTCGGAATGTTCCGTGCAG
>JAYYZV010000050.1:0-8932 GCA_036339975.1 Pseudomonadota bacterium
GTGAAATCAACTCCATGACGATTTCCTACGGCTACGGCCTAGCGGTCAGCCCGCTTCACCTAGTCGCAGGAGTTTCGGCCATAGTTAATGGCGGGATCTATCGCTCACCTACACTTATTCGACGCGATGCAGGTGAAACCGTCATTGGCCGGCGTGTGATATCGAAAGAAACGTCCCAGAACATGCGCCGCCTGATGCGGCTGGTCGTTGAATATGGCACCGGGCGAAATGCGGCAGCGACGGGTTATCTGGTCGGCGGAAAGACTGGGACAGCCGAAAGGGTGTCGAGCCGCGGATATAAGAAGAAGGAATTAATTTCGTCCTTCGTCGCCGCTTTTCCAATGCACAAACCAAAATATGTCGTCCTCGCCATGCTGGAGGAAGCGAAAGGCACCAAGGAAACCTTTGGATATGCAACCGGCGGCTGGGTAGCCGCGCCGGCAGTCGGCGCCATCGTCCGTCGCATCGGCCCCGTATTAGGCCTGCGTCCCGTCAAAAACAAAGATATCGCGCGTCGGGCTCTGTCGGTGAAAATTACGGACAAATCTGACCGGGGACAGCGGATTGCGGCTCATTGACCTAATCGCAGGAGATAAAACACAGGTGACTCTGACGGCCAACATTGGTGAACTAGATATTACCGGATTGACCGCAGATTCCCGGGCCGTGCGCCCCGGGTTTCTGTTCGCAGCCTTGCCGGGATCTACCGTGGACGGCCGCGACTACATTTGCGCCGCGATAGAAAGCGGAGCCGCCGCCATTCTTGCCCCGAATGGCACCGACGTCTCGGACAGGGCAATCATAATAAGAGCCGCGGACACCCGAGCGACACTGGCACATATGGCAGCCGCCTTCTATGGCGAACAGCCTGACATAATCAACGCCGTGACAGGTACCAATGGCAAAACGTCGGTTGCGCATTTCACGCGTCAGCTATGGTCAAGATTAGGTAACAGTGCGGTAAGTATCGGCACGTTGGGCCTTCAGATGATGGACGGATCAACGAAGCCAACCCTTACCACGCCCGACCCCATCACCCTGCATGCCGACTTGGCCAGGCTCTGCCGACAAGGTGTAACACATGCAGTGCTGGAAGCGTCCAGCCATGGCCTCGACCAGCGCCGAATAGACGGCGTGCACTTGACGGCCGCCGCATTCACTAATTTTACAAGAGATCATCTGGAATATCACGGTACGGTCGAGAATTATCTCGCGGCCAAGGCCCGCCTGTTCGGCGAACTGCTGCCCCGTGACGGCGTTGCCGTATTAAATGCAGACGCCCCAGAATTCGGGTTGCTCTCGGAACTTTTTCGCGGCCGCACCCTGACATATGGGCGCACCGCATCCGACATTGTTTTACACGATGCCACACCCACACTTCTGGGCACCTCTGCCAAACTGTCGGTAATGGGACGCGACCTTGACCTTAAACTCCCGTTCGCTGGTGTATTTCAGACTAACAACGTCCTGTGTGCCGCCGGTCTCGTCATCGGTAGCGGCGCCGACCGGGACGCTGTAGTCGCCTGTCTGGACACGCTGGAAGCCGTACCCGGTCGGGTGCAGCTTGCCGGCAAGGTATCTGGTGGCAGCGTCTATATTGATTACGCCCATACGCCCGATGCACTCACACAGGTTCTTGCTGCTTTGCGCCCTCATGCGGCGGGACGACTAATTCTGGTTATCGGCTGCGGCGGAGACCGTGATCGCGGCAAGCGCCCCATTATGGGTAACATATCCGCGCGTCTTGCAGATGTCACAATCGTGACAGACGATAATCCACGTTCAGAGGATGCTTCGCAGATCCGGTCGGAAATCCTAGCTGCTGCGCCAGATGCCAGAGAAATAGGGAATCGGTCGGACGCGATCCAAGCGGCTATCGCGGAAATTTCTGGAGGGGATATTGTTGTAATTGCAGGCAAAGGTCACGAAACCGGTCAGATCTTCGACGATGAAACCCTCCCCTTCGACGACCTTCTTATAGCGCGTACCGCCATTGACGCCGCAGGGGGTAATTTATCATGACCCCCCCGCTGTGGACTTCATCAGACGCCGCATTGGCCACCGGCGGCATCGTAACTGCGGATTGGGTAGCCACAGGCATTTCAATCGATACGCGGACTTTGGATGCAGGAGATCTTTTCATCGCGCTAACTGGTCCGAACTTCGACGGCTGTGACTTCATAGATGCGGCGTTCGAAGCGGGCGCATCAGCGGCAATGGTAGAGCGCAAAGCAGCGCTCGGAAATCGACCGGGGTTGATAACCTCCGATACTCGCGAGGCAATGGAAGCACTGGGTGCGGCCGCTCGAACTCGATCCCACGCAAAAATTGCGGCGATCACGGGGAGTGTTGGCAAAACCGGAACTAAAGACGCTGTAGCCCATGTTCTATCCGCCCAAGGAGAGACCAGTTACAGCAGAAGCAGCCTAAACAATCACTGGGGCGTGCCTTTGTCGGCAGCGCGCATGCCAAGCAACGCGGATTTCGCCGTCTTTGAAATTGGCATGAACCACCCGGGGGAAATCACTCCGCTCGTGAATATAGTTCGACCGCATGTCGCCGTCGTAACTGCAATCGCATCCGCGCACCGCGAATTCTTCGACTCGGTCGAAGGAATAGCGCGGGCGAAGGGTGAAATTTTTTCCTGCATCGACGGCGGAATTGCCATCATTAACCGAGATACAGAATATTTCTCATTATTGTCGGGTCTAGCGGAGGATGCCGGCGCCAGGGATGTCGTCTCGTTCGGTCGGCATTCAGACGCAGATATGCGACTGGTCGAATACCTGCCCGACGCAACTGGTAGCTCCATCGTTGCACTCTGGCAGGGAGAACCGATCCCCTACCGGGTAGAACAGCTCGGCGTGCACTGGGCCTATAACAGCCTCGCGGTAATAACCACGGCGGAAGCGATGGGCGCCGACATGCACCGGGCAGCGGGGGATTTGGCAACCCTACCTTCGATACCGGGGCGTGGCGCCGTTTATATTGTACCCTGGGAAAACGGCACGATCCGACTAATAGACGATTCCTATAATGCGAATCCAAGATCCATGAGCGCCGCGCTGGAGACGCTGGGACTTATGCAACCGGATGGCGGCCGTCGCGTTGCAATCATTGGCGACATGCTGGAACTGGGCGACACATCCCGCGACGCCCATGCACATCTAAAAGATCACATTGAAAATAACAGTGTAGACACGGTGTTTCTCGCGGGCACTGAAATGGCAGCGTTGGCGGACAAGCTCGACAAGGCACGCATCGGCGGGGCAGCCGATACCGCCGACGCTCTGCTACCAGCGATCCTATCGGGACTTCAGGCTGGCGACGTCGTGACCGTCAAGGCGTCCAACGGTATCGGACTTGACCGGATTGTCGACGCTTTGAGGAAACCCGAAACCTCTCGCAGTGCCGCGAGCAACGACTGAAATAGAGGATCCAAAAGCATGCTCTACAATCTTCTGTTTCCCCTGGCGGACGACATCAGCGCCTTCAACCTCTTCCGCTACATAACGCTCCGGACCGGTGGTGCAACAGTCACTGCCCTATTAGTCAGCTTTGTACTGGGGCCAGCGGTCATTCGGTGGCTTAAGACAAAACAGGTGGGGGGACAGCCGATCCGTGAGGACGGCCCCAAGTCACACCTTGCATCCAAAAAGGGCACGCCCACCATGGGCGGGATCTTGATTCTATTCGCGCTCGGAATCGCGACCGTGTTGTGGGCAGATCTGACAAATCAGTATGTGTGGGTAGTGCTATTGGTAACACTCGGATTCGGCGGGATCGGCTTTATAGATGACTACAAAAAACTGACTAAACGATCCAGTGACGGCCTGTCCGGACGGGCAAAGCTGATCCTACAAATCATAATAGGTGGTGCCGCGGCGATCTGGATCACGGCGATATCGGAACCGGAGATTTCATACGGTCTTGCCATTCCATTCGTGAAAGACTTCCTGGTGCAGCTGGGTTGGTTTTTCGTGCCCTGGGCAATCATCGTAATGGTCGGAACATCTAACGCGGTGAACCTGACCGATGGGCTTGACGGCCTCGCCATTATGCCGGCTCTGATCGCCGCCGCGTGCTTCGCGCTGATCGCCTACGTGGCCGGCAACTTCGTTTTTTCGAATTATCTGCAGATCCACTTTGTTCGTGGCTCTGGCGAACTGGCTGTCTTTTGCGGGGCATTGGTAGGCGCAGGGCTTGGGTTCTTATGGTTCAACGCCCCTCCTGCGATGGTGTTTATGGGTGACACGGGTGCCCTAGCTATTGGAGGGGCGCTGGGCGCCGTCGGCGTGGTGACCAAGCATGAGATTGTACTTGCAATTATCGGCGGGTTGTTCGTGCTAGAGACAGTTTCGGTGATAGTCCAAGTTGCATCCTTCAAATTAACCGGAAAACGCATATTCCGGATGGCACCGCTTCATCATCACTTTGAGCAGAAAGGCTGGGCTGAACCAACCATTGTGATCCGCTTCTGGGTCATCGCGTCGATTCTCGCGCTCATCGGCCTAGCAACTTTGAAGCTAAGGTAGGCCTGCAGAGATGATCCCCGTTATTTCCCGTCATTCACAGCGCATCTCCGTCTTTGGCCTCGGCGCATCCGGGCTAGCGACAGCGCAGGCGCTATCATCGGGCGGAGCGGTGGTGTCGGCATGGGACGATAAACTCGATCGCCGCGCCAACGCCGTGAATGAAAACATTGTGCTCGCCAACCCCATGGCATTCGACTGGTCAACACAGGATGCGCTGGTTCTCAGTCCGGGCGTAGCATTGAGCTATCCAGCACCCCATCCGGTCGCAGCCGCGGCAAAGGCGGCCGGCAAACCCGTGATCGGTGATATCGAGCTCTTATTCGAGAACGCGAGTGAAGCCAAGCTGATCGGGGTTACCGGCACCAATGGAAAATCTACAACTTCGGCCTTGATACACCACATTCTCCAGTCGGCAGGAATCCCCGTCCAGATCGGCGGCAATTTCGGTCCTCCAGCACTCAGCCTTAAGCCGGTTAAGACGGACGACACCATCGTGCTGGAACTATCCTCTTATCAGTTGGATTTAATTGAAAACGCGGCCTTCGACGTTTCCGTGTTCTTGAACTTAACGTCGGATCATCTAGACAGGCATAGAGACATGGAAGAATACGCGGCCGCAAAGAAGCGTATATTCCAAAATTCCAGAGAAACAGAGCAAACCGCAGTTATCTGCGTGGACGATGTTCACGGCAACGCCATAGCCACCGAGTTGTCAGACCGGGCGGGATGGAACGTGATTCGAGTATCGGCAAGTCAACAGCTTTCGGACGGGGTCAGTGTCGTTGATGGCATCCTGACCGACCGGGACGGATACCGGTGCGATATTTCGGAGGTTGAAACTCTTAGCGGACCGCACAACTGGCAAAACGCAGGTACAGCATGGGCCACCGCCCGCGCAAGGGGAATTGCGCCCGATGTGATCGCGATAGCGTTCCAAAATTTTCCCGGCCTCCCGCATCGGCTGGAAACCATCACGACGATGGGCGGTATCCGTTTTGTCAATGACTCCAAAGCAACGAACAGTGAAGCTGCAGCCCATGCACTATCCTCTTTCGACAACATCTACTGGATTGCCGGCGGTATAGCCAAAGTTGGGGATCTCGCTCCAACGCTGCCTGTCCTGCGCCGGGTGCGAAGGGCGTATTTGATTGGCGAGTCGGCTGCTGACTTAGGCAAAGAACTATCAAGACAAGGTGTTTCTGTGTCTCAATCGGGGGACCTAGCAACAGCGTTGAATGATGCCAGGGAAGATGCGATTGCCGACAAGTTGAAGAGCTCAGTCATCCTTCTTTCGCCAGCTTGCTCCTCATTCGATCAGTACCCTAATTTCGAGGAACGGGGTGATCATTTCCGAGAGCTAGTGCTGTCTCTTGCTATTGAGGGTACTGCATGACCGTTTTCGCGCGCTCTGACACTTCGGTACTTGGCCGCTGGTGGTGGACGGTCGACCGTTGGACACTTACCGCTGTAGGCGCTCTCACCGCTTTTGGAATTATCATGGCGCTCGCCGCGAGCCCGGCGGTCGCAGAACGAGTCGGACTCGATTATTTTTATTTTGCACGGCGGCAGCTTATCTATCTGCCGGTTGCCTTCGTCATGATGTTAGGCGCTTCGTTATTGTCCCCCACGGGCGTGTTTCGCGCGGCAACCGTCACACTGCTCATATTTGCTGCGCTTGTCGTAGCAACATTTGTGATTGGGACCGAGATCAAAGGCGCCCGCCGATGGATCGGTATGGGCCCCTTCTCCATCCAACCCTCGGAATTTCTGAAGCCCGCTTTCGCGGTTGTAGCGGCTTGGCTTCTCGCATCAGCCCGGACCGGTCATATCGCGTATGGTAATATGTTTTCGATTGCCGCCCTGAGCACCTTGGTTGGATTATTGTTGCTACAACCCGATGTGGGGATGGCGGTCGTTATCTCTGCGGTTTGGGCTACGCAATTTTTTCTGGCCGGGTTACCACTATACTGGGCAGCGTTAATGTTGATCGGAGGCGCCGGCGCGCTGGTCGGCGCGTATTTCATGCTGCCCCATGTTGCCAGTAGGATTGATCGATTTCTCGATCCGTCGTCGGGCGACAGCTACCAAATTGATCGTTCGCTAGAGGCCTTTATGAACGGTGGTTTGTTCGGCCGCGGGCCGGGTGAAGGAACCGTGAAGGAAGTTCTCCCGGACGCCCATTCGGATTTCGTATTCGCCGTCGCCGGCGAAGAATTCGGGCTGTTCATATGCCTGATTATTGTTGGCCTGTTTGCCTTCGTTGTCCTGCGTGGTTTTGCTAGGGCACTGCAGGAAACCGACTTGTTCATCTTGCTAGCGACATCGGGGCTGCTGGTCCAGTTTGGCTTGCAGGCGATCATCAACATGGGCTCCACGCTGCGGTTGATGCCTACCAAGGGCATGACGCTGCCGTTTGTGTCATATGGAGGATCGTCGCTAATTGCGATGGGCCTGTGCGTCGGTTTTCTGCTTGCCCTCGGTCGTAAACGCGTTGGGCCGGAGTCTCTGCGATGATCGAAGGTCGCCATGTGATCCTAGCCGCCGGCGGTACGGGAGGGCACACCTTCCCCGCCATTTCCGTGGCAGAGGTTCTTCTGAACCGCGGTTACACCGTCTCGATAATCACTGATTCTCGAGGCATGAATCTAGGCGGTTTTCTTCCGGAAGTTATCGTGCATCGAATTAGCTCTTCAGCAATGAGTGGCAGTTTCGTCGCGAAGACCAAGGCGGCAGCATCCATAGTTATCGGAGTGATTCAAGCACACCTTCTTTTTCAGAAGTTGCGCCCATGTTGTATCATCGGGTTCGGCGGATACCCGTCGGTACCGACGATGGTCGCCGCAACGTCCCGCGGCCTACCAACTATCATCCACGAACAGAATGCTGTTCTAGGCCGCGCCAATCAATTAGTAGCCGGCCGAGTATCGGCAATCGCCACTTCGTTCGAAAATACGCAGGGGATAACTTCCGAAAACAAGAAAAAGGTAATCGTTACCGGAAATCCCGTCCGGAGCACTTTCAAGTGCATTCGCACACTCCCCTATCCTCCGATCGGTCCCCACGGCGGGGGAATAAAGATACTCGTGCTTGGCGGCAGCCTAGGCGCCAGTATTTTCAGTGATGTCATTCCTCGCGCGATCGCCGAGATGCCGGAGTCTCTCCGCCAACGTTTTGCGATCGTTCAGC
The DNA here is from genome assembly GCA_036339975.1 of Pseudomonadota bacterium. Lineage (GTDB taxonomy): Bacteria > Pseudomonadota > Alphaproteobacteria > MPNO01 > UBA830 > UBA830. Next base: position 7,722 of record JAYYZV010000050.1, read on the forward strand.
AGTGCCGTGCAGAAGATATAGAGGAGGCACGCAAGACCTACGAAGGTGTCGGCATGGCGCCGGAGCTTGCGACCTTCTTTGACAACGTTTCCGAGCACATGGCGGTCGCCCATGTCGTGATCTCCAGAGCCGGCGCCTCGACTATTTCTGAACTCACGGAAGCGGGTCGACCCGCCATATTAGTACCGTATCCGCTCGCGCTGGACGACCACCAGACCGTAAACGCCCGCTCGATCGAGAATCGTGAGGCTGGGTGGCTGATTCCCCAAGACGATTTCACGCCAGAATCTCTCACTCGTCTTCTGGTAAGTCTCGTCGACCGCCCTAATACGCTGACTAGTGCGGCTGAGGCCGCAAAATCCCTCGGTGGGAACAACGCGGCCGAAGCCGTGGCCGACCAAATCGAGCAAATTAGCGGCGTACTATCTAGTGGGGGTTCCGGTGCGGGATCCCAGCCGGCCCGGAAGAAAGCAGCATGAGCGCACTTCCTATCGCCACCGGCGCCATCCACTTCGTGGGGATTGGCGGAATAGGGATGAGCGGTATCGCTGAAATTCTCCACAATCTGGACTATTCTGTTCAGGGCAGCGACATCGACGAAAACGCAAACGTAAAGCGGCTCCGCGGCCTCGGCATCGACATTTCTATCGGCCACAATCGCGAAAATCTCGGCGAAGCCGAAGTTGTCGTAACCTCTTCTGCCGTCGGGTCAGACAACTCGGAGGTTTTGGAAGCACGATCGCGCCTTATCCCAATCGTACCACGGGCAGAAATGCTTGCCGAAATCATGCGGCTAAAGTGGGGAATCGCAGTCGCGGGCACTCATGGCAAGACTACGACCACGTCGATCGTGGCATCCGTCTTGGATGCCGGCCAGCTAGATCCTACCGTGATCAACGGCGGCATCATCAATGCATACGGCACCAATGCGCGCCTCGGCAGCGGCGAATGGGTGGTTGTCGAGGCTGACGAGTCCGACGGAACTTTCATTAAACTGCCGGCGACTATCGCCGTAGTCACTAACATAGATCCCGAGCATATGGATCACTACGGGGATTTTGAGACCCTTAAGGAAGCCTTCGTTAAATTCATCCAGAACATTCCTTTCAACGGCTTCGCGACGATGTGCATCGACGATGCGGAAATACAGGCTTTGATACCGAGGGTTGCAGACCGGAGGGTTATTACCTATGGCCTAAGCCCCCAAGCGG
>JAYYZV010000051.1:0-10478 GCA_036339975.1 Pseudomonadota bacterium
ATTGAGTGTACGATTAACCGCACCTGCGGACGCGAAGGGCCCAAAATATTCTCCGTCTCGGTTAGACGCGCCTCGATATTTTAGCATCTGTGACCAATCGGAGTCAGTGCGCAACAAGATATATGGAAACGATTTGTCATCGCGCATCAGAATGTTGTACCGAGGACGCAATTGCTTAATCAGGTTACTTTCGAGCAGAAGTGCCTCGACTTCTGTATGGGTGCTAACGACCTCCAGATGCGCAGTATGTGCAACCATCACACGGATTCGTTCTGACAACCCCGCCAGCCTGGTGTACGACTTCACCCGTTTGCGCACGCTTTTAGCCTTACCGACATACAGCGGCGCCCCGGTCGCGTCGATCATACGGTATACGCCAGGCCCGCTGGGCAGATGCTTCCAAAGGGACGAAATAAGTTCGACGCCGGATAGAGCAGGCGAATGATTTGGGGGTGCTGACATCCCTGTATACTAACCCGATCTTTCGAATTTAGTTGAGAAGCGGAAACACACCTCGCCGTATGCGGTGTATTATTACAGGCTTATCCACGGATTCTGTGGACAAAGCTGTTTAAAACCACGACAGAGCGGAACCCGCTTCAATCGTTCATCCATCCACCCTTATACTAAAAACAACTTAGAGCCCGTTAACGGGCTAAAATAAAGAGAGGCGATCTTTTCTGACAGTAACAAAAATATCCCGACCCTTAAGGTATTATTTCAATTAGCTGAGTTTTAGAAATCTGACATCGACGTGCACAACTGCCCTCACAAATAATTCCAAACCCTTTAGCGAATTTTACTTTCGCGAGTAATTAGGCGGGTCGGTTTATCTCTATTCCTACGCTTGCCGCATCTGCAAACACATCCAGTTTTTCTACCCGTACTTTGACAGACAACACGGCTGGTTCGCGAAGGCATAAATCTGCAAGGTTCTCGGCGAGCGTTTCAACCAAATTTACGTGGCCCGACATACAAAGCTGCCGGACTTTCAGGATCAAACCCTCGTAACAAAGCACGTTTGAGAGGCGGTCATTTATCGGGGCGGCTGATTCGAGCACCGTCAAATCCAAGTTTATCCGAACACGCTGGGATCCGTCCCTTTCATGCCTGTGCACTCCAATCAAGCATTCGAGTACGAGGTCGTTAATAAATACGCTGCGTGTTGACGCGGCCGGTTTAGCGCCGGAGTGTGCGGGGACCGAATTGCTTGCCATTTGTTCGCTTTTTATTCCATTACCGGTGGGGTGTCTGGATCGGGAAAATCCCAGCCCAGATGCTGTCCGCCATCGAGGGAAATCAGTTGTCCAGTCATCGACGAAGCGGAGAGGATATAGCGGACGCAATCGGCGATCTCACCAGCCGGTGCGCCGTGCCCCAACGGCATGCGTGCCGCCTGCAAGTTGAACTGTTCATTGCTTTGTCGAGGACTGGGTAGAACAGGCCCGGGGCCAATTGCGTTGACACGGATGAGGGGCGCCAGTGTCAGCGCCAAGCTCTGTGTCAAGGCCCATAAACTGGCTTTGCTAATGGTGTAGGACAGAAAATCCGGAGGGATGTTCTCGACACGCTGATCGATGACATTAATTATATTGCCCTTGACGCGACTTGGTAAGGCGGCGGCGAAGGTTTGAGACAAATGCAGCGGCGCCCATAAGTTTACGTCCATATGGGCGTCCCATGATGCGCGGGTGACTGAACGTAGGTCGTCTCGTTCGAAAATCGAAGCATTGTTAACCAGGCAGGTCACGGGTCCATGTTTCGACGCCTGTCTGATCATTTCTTGAACCGAGCTTTCATCTCTCAGGTCGGCGCCTAGGACATATGCATTCCGCCGATCTTTATTGAGGTAAGCGCAAAGGGTCTCTGCCGTATCTGACGACTGAAAATAGTGGATTCCCACCGTCCAACCATCTAAGGCCAGCGCCGAGGCGATTGACGCACCGATGCGCTGTGCCGCGCCAGTTATCAAGACGTTGCCCTTATGAACTACGGTCATATGTTAAAGATGCGTCAAGTAGGGCCGCTATTCAAGTCGCCGAGATCAAAGCACCGCACCTCCAATCCCGGTAAACTGTGCGCCGACAAAACAAATATAACCGCTGAAAAAAAGCAGCCCTATTAGGCGATAAACTTTTTGCCCGCTCAGCAGGAACGGCAACAATATAGCTGTAGATCCTAGTAGGACCCAGAGATCAAAGCTGATGATTTTTTCCGAGAACGGTAGAGGTACAAACAATGCGGTAATCCCCGCGATTCCGAGAAGGTTGAAGGCATTGCTGCCCAGTATGTTGCCAACGCAAACATCCGAATGTCCGCGGTACGCGGCTACAATAGAAGCGGCAAGTTCTGGCAGCGACGTACCGAAGGCAAAGACGGTAAGCCCGATCACCTCATCGGGAACGCCGGCAGCCACGGCTATTCTGGTTGCGCCTGTTACCAGAATGTCGGCGCCAACTACGAGTACCACGAGGCCAGTGAGGATGATGCCACTAATACTAAACGTGTGGAGGCGGACGAATTCCGTTTGTTTGGCTTTCTCAAGATCGATATTAGTGGCCGAAGCGTCCGTCTTATTGTCGTGCCATAACGTGAGCCCGATATACCCCAACAACATGACAAGCATCGCAATGCCATGCCATAAAGAGATCTGGCCGCTCACCCCAAGGCCTACGAAAATTAATGTCACTGCGCTCATAACCAGTGCGTCACGTTTGACTGCTTTAGGCTGAACCGAAAAGGGTGCTATCAGTGCTGCGACACCGAAAATCAGTAGGATGTTCGTTATGTTGCTGCCAATAACATTACCTACTGCGAGGCCAGGTGATCCGGCGAGGGCGGCTTTGAGGCTGACGACCAATTCCGGCAGAGAGGTGCCGAGCCCAACGATGGTTAAACCCACGATCATGGGTGATAACCCGAGACGTTGTGCCAGGGCGACGGAACCGCGAACTACTGCTTCGCCACCGAAAAGTAGCAGCGCGAAACCGGCGATGATGAGCAAATAATCGGCCATTGGGTGCAAAAACTGGGTAAGCCTCAATTACTGTAGAAACCAATACGAAACGCTTAGGTAGCACGCGCCCCTTTTGTATTCCAGCAACAGCTGGTCCCGTTGCCGGTGCCCCGTATTTATGGGTAGAACTTCCATTCGAAGACCCTACAAATAAAAATTTACAGGACACCAACAATCTTCCCCGAGACGAAGTGGAGAAAAATGAGAATTTTAGTGTTTATGTTATGTATCGCTGCCTAGTGCCCGTGCCGGTCATTCTTTCTTGGTTTGCCCGGCTTGCGGTTTCGGCCGCTTCGCTTAGCGGCATTGATCCGGGCCTGCAGACGGCGGGGGCCGGTTGGCACCCCGAGTTCGACATGCTCGAGGCGATGGATTTCGTCACGCAGCCTGGCAGCTTCCTCAAATTCTAAATCGGCTGCGGCCGCGCGCATCCGCTCATCAAGGTCCTTAACATAGGCCTGTAGGTTATGCCCCACGAGATTTTTGGCCTCATCGTCGCGAGTATCGACCGTGAAAGAATCTTGCGAATAGACGCTTTCCAGAATATCAGAAATTTCCCTCTTAACACTCTCAGGGGTGATACCCTTGGCGGCGTTATATTTCTGCTGCTTTTCTCGCCGGCGGTTGGTCTCGTCGATCGCGTACTCTAACGACCCGGTCATATTATCGGCGTATAGGATGACGCGGCCGTCAACATTTCGTGCAGCGCGGCCGATGGTTTGAACCAGCGAGGTGCGCGAACGCAAAAAGCCCTCCTTATCTGCATCGAGTATGGCAACGAGTGAACACTCGGGTATGTCGAGGCCTTCGCGTAGTAAGTTTATGCCTACCAACACGTCGAATGCGCCCAGCCGCAGGTCGCGGATGATCTCGATCCGTTCCAACGTATCGATATCCGAGTGCAAGTAGCGCACCCGTACGCCTGCTTCTTGCATAAACTCTGTCAGGTCCTCCGCCATGCGCTTGGTGAGGGTTGTTACTAGGGTCCGTTGGTTCTTCTTCGCGCCTTCTTTGCATTCGTGCATAAGGTCGTCTACCTGGTTTGCCACCGGGCGTACTACACAGATCGGATCGATTAGCCCAGTTGGACGTATTATCTGTTCGACAAAGACGCCGCCGGTTCGTTCCAGTTCCCAGATTCCGGGTGTCGCCGAGACATACACCGTTTGTGGGCGCATTGCGTCCCATTCCTCAAATTTTAGAGGGCGGTTATCAACACAGGACGGCAGGCGGAAGCCAAATTCCGCCAGCGTAGATTTGCGGTTGAAGTCGCCTTTGAACATGCCTCCGACCTGCGGCACGGTGACGTGGGACTCGTCAACAATTAGTAACGCGTCATCGGGAATATACTCGAATAGCGTCGGAGGTGGTTCGCCCGGAGCGCGCCCTGTCAGAAAACGCGAATAGTTTTCGATACCCGAGCAATGCCCGGTGGTTTCCAGCATTTCCAAGTCGAATTTGGTGCGCTGATCAAGCCTCTGGGCTTCGAGGAGTTTGTTGTTGGATTCCAGCTCCGTAAGCCGCTCTCTGAGTTCTGCCTTGATCAGCCCAATAGCCTGTTGGACTGTAGGGCGCGGCGTGACGTAGTGTGAGTTTGCGTAGACTGTAATTTTTTCCAGCTGTGCGACCCGCTCGCCGGTAAGTGGGTCGAATTCGTGAATTTCCTCTATCTGGTCGCCGAAAAATGAAAGACGCCAAGCACGATCCTCGTAATGAGCGGGAAAAATCTCGACGTTGTCCCCGCGTACTCTGAATGTGCCGCGTAGGAAGTTCTCGTCATTTCGCCGGTACTGCAACGTGACAAAGCGTTGCAGCAAGTCGGCGATCTCCACCGTGTCGCCTACTGCCAGTGGAACGGTCATTGCCTGATAGGATTCCAGACTGCCGATGCCGTATATACAAGACACACTTGCAACAATTACGACATCGCGCCGCTCTAGCAACGCCCGGGTTGCGGCGTGTCGCATACGGTCGATCTGTTCGTTGATCGATGCGTCTTTTTCAATATAGGTATCAGAGCGCGGGACATAGGCCTCCGGCTGATAGTAGTCGTAATAGGAAACGAAATACTCAACTGCGTTGTTGGGAAAGAAAGACTTCATTTCTCCGAAGAGTTGGGCCGCAAGTGTTTTGTTGGGCGCCAAAACGATGGTCGGTCGACCGATTTTCTGGATAACATGCGCCATAGTGAAGGTCTTGCCCGAGCCGGTTACGCCCAAAAGAACCTGATCTTTTTCATGAGCGTTGATGCCTTCCAGCAGTTCAGAGATGGCTGCGGGTTGGTCTCCTGCCGGATTAAAATCAGAAACGATTTGGAACGAAGTGCTGTCGTCCGGTTTCGGCAGGTTGTGTCCGGCGGTAATCTTGTCACCCATATCGCAGAATATGGCTCGAGTTTCGTGTGAATTCCAGTTTCCGAACACCCGTTTTTTTGTTCAGGGAGTATATTATTTGAACGCTGATTGCTGGGTCACCTAAGTGATGATCTTCAGGTATTGGGGGTGTGCTCGTTCACTCTGTTTCGGGTGCGGTGATTGCCCTGACGTCAGGGTTTCAATTGTTTTCCGCGTCGATGTTTATTGGTACGCCGAAGGCTCGCTTGGTAGTGCGTATGCCGAGCGCTGATTTTACGACGCTGACGTTTGGTGCTGGTGTTAAGTTAGTGGTCAAAAATTTTTGATAGGCGTCCCAGTCGGTCGCGATGATCTTTAACAGAAAATCGGTTTCGCCTGCGAGCATGTGACATTCCCGGACTTCCGGCCATTGGGCTACCAGCTCCTCGAAGGCGACTAGATCCGCCTCCGCCTGACTATGGAGACCGACATTGGCGAACACGGTTACACCAAATCCGAGGGCTTCTGCATCAATGTCAGCGTGATAACCGCGAATGCATCGCGTGTCTTCTAGCATACGCACGCGGCGTAGGCAGGGCGGCGGCGAGATACCAGCATTCCTCGCCAGATCTACATTTGTCATCCGCCCGTTCTGTTGCAGGTCTCGAAGGATTTTTAGATCGATCTTGTCTAGTTTGAGTCTGGCCATTGTCGTAATTTCCGCTAACTTCACCTCATAGAGACCAGCTTGATCCTTCTGGGTGTAATTATATTCTAAGGAATGATAATTATATTTCAATTCTGCATTGCCAAGGTCGGAAGATGGCCAGACTAGCTGACGCAAATGTTTGGGTATTGACCGACGGTAAGGCGGGTCACGCGAACCAGTGCCTTGGCCTTGCAGCGGCTCTTGGTGTGGAACCTGAGGTAAAGCTGCTAGAACCCAAATTTCCGTGGTCCAGGCTTCCCCCCTCGATGTGGGTTAACCCTATTCGGGCGGCAGATCCTACCAGCGATCAATTGACGCCGCCGTGGCCGGATATCGTGATTGCCGCCGGTCGCCAAACTGTGGCACCGGCGTTGGCGATTAAATCGGCGTCTAATGGCAAGACGTTCTGCGTGCAGATTCAGGATCCGGTCAGTCGGCGTGACCAATTCGACGTCGTCGCTGCGCCACGGCACGATGGGATTTCCGGAGACAATATCGTTGAGACCGCGGGGGCATTGACGGGGATCAATCAGGCGGTGCTAGATACCGCGGCCGATAGATTTTCCGATAAATTCGCCAACTTACCGAAGCCGTTGGTTGCTGTTCTAATCGGTGGGTCCAACGGACGGTACCGGATGACGGAACAGACAACTATTCGTCTTGCTGAAGGGCTAAATCGTCTGTCCCGTGAACACGGGGTAGGTTTAGCGATCACCGCGTCACGTCGGACCGGGGAGAAAAATAAGGCCCGTTTGTACAGCAAGTTGGAAGACCAGTCCCGGTGGTTTTGGGATGGGCAGGGAGAAAACCCCTATCTCGGCCTTCTCGCGCTTGCCGATGCTATCGTGGTGACCGCCGACTCTGTTTCAATGGTTTCAGAATCTTGTTCCACGGGTAAGCCGGTTTATATCGCTACGCTTGAAGGCGGTTCGGATAAGCTCGGAAAGTTTCACGCCCATCTAAAAGACTGCGGAATGACGCGTTTGTTTGACGGAACACTTCTCAGTTGGACCTACGAACCACTGCGGGATACCGAACTTGTAGCTGACGAAGTTAAAGGCCGCTACGCTGCATTTGCCTCAACGACCGGCGCACCCTAAATATTATATCAACTGAGACAGACTCCACGGGAATGCATCATGGTCGAAACGCAACATTCGAAAGTTCTTATTATCGGATCCGGTCCTGCCGGTTACACGGCGGCAGTATATACCGCCCGCGCCTCGCTTGCGCCGACCATGGTCACGGGCTTAGAAGTTGGCGGCCAAATGAGTATCACGACCGACGTTGAAAACTACCCCGGCTTTGCTGACGTTATTCAAGGGCCATGGCTGATGGAGCAGATGCACGCCCAAGCAGAGCATGTCGGTACAAATATGATAAACGACCTGATCGTCGACGTCGACTTCACAAGCCACCCGTTTGTCTGCAAAGGTGATTCCGGTGACACATATACGGCGGATTCTGTCGTCATTTCTACTGGGGCCCAAGCGCGTTGGTTGGGGTTAGACTCTGAAAGAAAATTCCAAGGCTTCGGCGTATCTGCCTGTGCTACCTGTGATGGGTTTTTTTATCGAGAGAAAGAAGTCGCCGTCGTCGGCGGTGGCAACACCGCGGTCGAGGAGGCGTTGTACCTGACTAAGCACGCCAACAAAGTATACCTGATTCATCGTCGGGACTCGCTGCGGTCTGAGAAAATTCTTGCCGAGCGTTTGATGTCTCATGACCAGATAGAAGTCATCTGGGATACGGTGGTCGATCAGGTTCTGGGCGTCGACGACCCGCTGGGCGTTAACGGCCTACTGCTGCGTAACGTCCGGACGGGTGAGACTTCAAACTTGTCGGTTCACGGCCTGTTCGTGGCTATTGGTCACGATCCCGCCACTAACTTATTTAAAAACAAGGTCGATATGGATGAAGAGGGATACATCATCACCATGCCGGACTCGACACGCACCAGCGTGCCGGGTGTATTCGCAGCCGGCGATGTTCAAGACAAAACTTTCCGTCAGGCGGTCACTGCCGCTGGCACAGGATGCATGGCGGCGCTCGAGGCCGAGAAGTTCATTGCAGACCTTGAGAGTGGCGCGGCGCAGGCCGCAGAGTAAGATAGACCCGGAGACCTCACTATGGATTGGGACAAACTCAGGGTTTTCCATGCGGTCGCGGAGGCCGGTAGTTTTACTCATGCGGGAGAGATATTGAACCTGTCGCAATCGTCAGTGAGCCGGCAGGTGTCGTCACTTGAACAGAGCCTCAACGTTCCGCTTTTCCACCGGCACGCTCGCGGTCTGAAACTTACAGAAACTGGAGAAACGTTGTATTCCACAGCGAAAGACGTTTTTTCCAAGGTGGCGATAGCGGAATCGTTGGTCTCCGAATCTCGAGACAAACCTCAGGGCTCTTTGCGTATTACGACGACCGTCGCATTCGGATCGGTCTGGCTAACCGAGCGGCTTAAGGAATTTATTGAACACTATCCGGACATCCATGTGACCTTGATCGTCTCCGAGGACGAACTCGATCTCAGCATGGGTGAAGCAGATGTGGCGATCCGGATGTCACCGCCGACCCAGCCGGATCTAGTGCGTCGGCCTCTTTTAGCTATGCATCATCGGGTTTTTGCTTCGCCGGTATATTTAAAGGATCACGGGACCCCCCGCAGCATCGACGATCTTGATGCACATCAGATCATTGCCTATGACGATTCGTTTCATCAGCCGTTTACCGATATTAACTGGCTGATGGCGGCGGGCCGCTTAGATGGTACTGTGCGTGACCCGGTCCTGAGGGTTAATAATATTTACGCGATGTTCCGCGCAGCGGCGAGCGGTCTGGGGATAGCTTCACTGCCGGACTATATGGGTCAGCTTGCAAATGACCTGATGCCGATTATGCCGGAGCTTGAAGGGCCTAAGTTTGATGTATTTCTAGTCTACCCGGAGGAACTGCGGCATTCGCAGCGGATTGTCGCATTTCGCGACTTCCTTTTGCGTAGCATAAGAGATAGGCGTAAATAACCCCATATTTTCAATCTGTTAATGGCATGCAAATTATGCATACCTGAAATACTAAACGGGCAGTTTTAATTTTACGCTATTGTGATTACTTAACGTCTTGAGATGGCGCCATGAGTTAAAGGGGCCGTCTAGGTCGGCCCTCCCGACCGAGGGTATGGGGCTCAAGGATACTATATCTTTCGAACCCACTATCCTACGTCTCCCAGACGTGAAGCCTCCCTGTTAAACTCGCCCGGCGCTTTTGCGCCGGGCTTTTTCTTTGAGAGCAGGACTTGGCCAGAGCGTTTCAATAAGCCAAACTCCATCAGCGACGTGAAGGCTGGCATAAAGTCACATACGAAACGGGGATGTTTACGATGAACAAGGTTTACGACACCGCCGAGGAAGCATTGGGTGGAGTTCTGAAGGACGGAATGGTCATCGCGGCTGGAGGTTTCGGCCTGTGTGGGATTCCGGAGCTATTGATTGCGGCTATCCGTGACGCGGGTACCACTGATCTAACGGTTGCATCCAATAACGCGGGAATAGATGATTTTGGTCTCGGGCTTTTGCTTAAAACCAAGCAAATTAAGAGAATGTTGTCATCCTATGTGGGTGAAAATGCCGAGTTTATGCGCCAGTACTTGGCTGGCGAACTGGAACTTGAATTCAATCCGCAGGGCACTCTGGCGGAGCGCATGCGCGCCGGTGGCGCCGGCATTCCGGGCTTCTATACCAAGACCGGAGTCGGCACGGTTATAGCGGATGGCAAGGAGGAAAAAGAATTTGATGGAGAAGTCTATATACTCGAGCACGGGTTCGTTGCTGATCTCTCCATTGTCAAGGCATGGAAAGGTGACGAACAGGGTAATCTGATTTATCGTAAAACGGCACGGAATTTCAATCCGCCGGCGGCGACCTGCGGAAAAATCTGTGTTGCCGAGGTAGAGGAAATTGTTCCGACCGGCTCTATGGATTCTGACCTCATTCACACTCCCGGCATCTATGTGCACCGTATCATCCAAGGCCAGCACGAAAAGCGCATTGAACAGCGCACCGTGCGAGCAGCTTAGGCGGAGCCGCGATATGTGGGATAGAAATCAGATGGCTGAGCGCGCTGCGCAGGAGTTGCAAGACGGTTGGTACGTCAATCTGGGGATCGGTATACCGACATTGGTCAGTAACTACATTCCCGAGGGCGTTGATGTGACGCTGCAGTCGGAAAATGGCATGCTCGGGATCGGCCCGTTTCCGATCGAAAACGAGATAGACCCCGACTTGATCAATGCGGGTAAGCAGACCGTGACAGAAATGGATCGTACGTCTTATTTCGGCAGCGACCAATCCTTTGCGATGATCCGCGGCGGTAAGATCAATATGGCGATCCTCGGCGCGATGGAAGTTGCTGAAAATGGCGACCT
>JAYYZV010000052.1:0-11483 GCA_036339975.1 Pseudomonadota bacterium
CACTAAAAATGCGATCACTTATGTTCAGGGACTTAAGGAAGTAGATCCCGGTCGTATAGGTCTGATCGGTACAAGCTTCGGCGCGGCGGTGACCGTCTACACAGCAGGCGTGGATGAACGGGTGTCGGCTGCGATCTCATCCGGCGGCTGGGGCAACGGCGAACGTAAATTCCGCGGGCAGCACATTGGAGACGAAGCCTGGACTGCCTTCACTGACATGATGGAGAACGGCCGCAGGCATTTCGCTGAAACTGGCGAAGCACTTATGGTATCGCGATACGACATCGTGCCTATTCCGGAACACCTGCGCCGTAACCTCGCGCCCGGTTCGGTGATGATGTTTCCCGCTGAAACGGCAATTAGTATGTACGAATTCAACGCAGACGACGTCGTCGGGCAAATCGCTCCACGACCACTTTTGCTTCTGCATAGCGCGGAGGACTCTGTTACTCCGACTGAGCAATCAATTGAGATGTTTAAACGCGCCGGACAGCCCACCGATCTGCATCTTGTTGCGGACGTAGATCATTTTATGTTCGGAGAGGCAAATCCCCGGGTCATCGCGATACTTCGGGATTGGCTGGAAAAATATTTCCCGGTTTGATTGATTTGGAACGTGGAACTATCTCAGGTCAGTGAAACTATTCCCAATTTAAATTCATAGTGTAGGTGCTAACTTAGCCAAATTTGACGCATTAGCGGTACTACGATGATAAATCCTTATTATTCCCATCTTTTTGAGCCACTAGATCTCGGGTTCACTACTCTAAAAAACCGGATCTTTATGGCATCTATGCACGTTCGTTTTGAATTGCTGGGCAATGCTGCTGAACGCGCCGCGGCATTTTATTCAGAAAGAGCCAGAGGTGGCGCTGCTCTCATTGTTACGGGTGGCTACGGTCCGAATGAGCAGGGTGCAATCGAAACAGGCGCCGATTGCCTTAATTCTCCGGCTCAAGTCGCGGACGAAAGAAAAATTACGACGGCGGTTCACGAAGCGGGCGGCAAAATTGTGCTTCAGATCTTACATGCAGGCCGTTACGCGAAAGTAGACGATCCAGTGGGTGCTTCGAGCATACCGTCACCAATCAATCCTCGCGAAATTCGCGCTCTCAGCACTGAGGAGGTGGAGCAGACGATAGAGGACTACGTAAACTGCGCCGCACTGGCTCAGCAGGCGGGTTATGACGGCGTCGAAATCATGGGGTCGGAAGGTTACCTCATAAGCACTTTCTGCGCGGCTAGTACCAACGATAGAACCGATCATTGGGGCGGCAGTTTTAAAAACAGAATCCGTTTTCCGGTCGAAATTGTCAGGCGAGTGCGGGAACGCGTGGGCAATAATTTTATCATGCTATACCGGATTTCCGCGCTTGACCTGTTCGAAGGAGGGTTAACCGGCGAGGAAACGGAAACCCTTGCGCAGGAGATCGAAAAGGCCGGCGCCAATATTCTCACGACCGGCATCGGCTGGCATGAATCCCGCATACCAACCATCGCACACATGGTTCCCCGCGGCGGCTGGCGACACGCTGCCCGCCGCATCAAGAACGCGGTTAACATACCCGTCGCCGCGACCAACCGGATCAACACGCCGGAAACAGGCGAGGAACTACTAAGCAACGGCGATGCCGATATCGTCGCGCTGGGGCGTCAGATGCTTGCCGATCCGCACTTTGCCCGGAAGGCGGAGGCCGGCAACGCTGACGCAATCAATACCTGCATCGGGTGTAATCAGGCCTGTCTCGATTATATTTTTGCTGACAAGGCATCCACCTGCCTAGTGAACCCGTTTGCCGGCCGTGAACTTGATTTCGCCCAGAAAAAAACCGAGGAGCCAAAAAAACTGGCCGTCGTAGGTGCGGGCCCGGCTGGAATGTCGGCCGCTCTCACGGCAGCTGAAAGGGGTCATACCGTGACTCTTTTTGAGGGCAGTGACGAGTTCGGCGGCCAGTTCAATCTGGCAAAACGTATCCCCGGGAAAGAAGACTTCGATGAGACCATCCGCTATTTCCGCACACGCCTAGCCGAAGAAAGTGTCGAAGCCCGCCTGAATTCGCGTCCAACCGCTGCTGACCTGAAAAGGGACGGCTTTGACCACGTCATAGTGGCAACCGGTGTTTCCCCGCGCCCCCTCGACATCGAGGGCGCGGGACGTGAGAACGTCATCAGCTACATCGATGCTCTACGCGAACGAAAGTCAGTCGGCCAAAACGTCGCCATCATCGGTTCCGGCGGGATTGGTTTCGACGTTGCGGAGTTCGTCACCAGCCGGCACACCAAGGATCCTTTGCCCATCGACGAATTCTTGGCCCATTGGGGCATCGACAAGGACCACAAAACACCGGGTGGTATGAAGTTACCCACGCGTGAGGCAGTCACCCGGAATGTGACGATGCTTCAGAGGACGGACACCAGACCGGGGAAATCCCTTGGACTGACGACCGGTTGGGTCGTACGTAGCGAACTGAAATCGCGCGGCGTCCGGAACATCACCGGGGTCACCTACAATCGTATCGACGATGCCGGCCTGCATATTACTGTCGGTGGCGAAGATTCTGTGATCCCGGTGGATACGGTCATCGTCTGTGCTGGCCAAGAGCCCGAAAACACTCTGTACAAGGATCTAATAGCGGCAGGCCTACCTGCAACGGTTATTGGGGGGGCGGAGAAATCGGCAGGGCTTGATGCCTTGCGGGCAATTCGGCAGGGCATGGAAGTCGCACTAGCGCTATAGCTATTCTTCGTAAACAGTCGAGGGCTACTCATTCGATAGTCCCGCTCGTTTGGCCGCTTCCTGCTGCTCACGCCACATTGCGGCATATATCCCATCGCCGGAAACGAGTTCCGTGTGCCCACCGCGCTCGACGATGTGCCCGTCGCTAATTACAATAATTTCGTCGGCGTCGATCACGGTCGACAGCCGGTGGGCTATCACGAGCGTCGTCCGGTCGCGCGACACCAACTGCAGCGCTAATTGAATCTCCCGCTCGGTACTCGTATCCAAGGCGGAAGTCGCCTCATCGAACAGCAGTATGCGGGGATCTTTTAGGATTGTCCGCGCGATCGCGACCCGCTGTTTTTCCCCACCCGATAGTTTCAGCCCCCGTTCACCGACGAGGGTCCTATATCCGTCAGGGGACGCCATGATGAAATCATGAATAGAAGCCAGCTTGGCGGCCTCTTGGATTTCGTCAAACGTCGCGTCGGGACGGCCATAGGCGATGTTATATTCAATCGTATCGTTGAACAGGACTGAGTCCTGTGGCACAACACCGATTGCCCCGCGGAGGCTCGATTGCTGAATATTTCGCACATCCTCGCCTTCGATCCTTACCGTACCCTGGTCTACATCATAAAACCGGAACAAAAGCCGCCCGACGGTCGTTTTACCGGCCCCGCTGGGGCCGACGATGGCAACTTTTTGGCCAGGCTCTGCACGGAAACTGACGCCATCAAGCACCTGACGCCGCGGATCGTATCCAAAGGAAACCGCATCGAATTCAACCACACCGTCGCCCCGGGGGAGGGGAATGGCATCGTCCCGGTCTCGGATCTCGGCACTCATTGTTAGGAGATAGAACAGGGCCTCCATGTCAATTAGCGATTGTTTAATTTCGCGATAGACGAACCCGAGAAAATTCAAAGGAATATAAAGCTGTATCAGATACGTGTTGACCATCACGAACTCGCCAATAGTCATGGTGCCGGCAACCACGTCGCGTCCCGCCATCAAGACGATGATCGTCAGTCCTAAACCGATGATGAATGCTTGCCCAATATTCAGTAGGGATAGGCTGACCTTGCTGATAACCGAAGCCCGTTCGTATTGCTTTAGCGCGTTGTCGTATCGACCTGCTTCAAAAGCTTCGTTACCGAAATACTTGACAGTCTCGTAGTTCAGTAAGCTGTCAATCGCGCGATTATTAGCGCGCTGATCGGTCTCGTTCATCTCCCGACGCCATTTAAGTCGCCATTCGGTAACAATCATGGTGTAGGCGATATAGGTAATGATGGAGACGAATGTGACGAAAGCGTACCAAAAGCTAAACAACCCCCAAAGGATCCCGCAGACCAGCACGATTTCCAGCAATGTCGGCAGAATGTTGAACAACATGAAGCGCAGCAAGAAATCAATTGCCTTGGTTCCGCGCTCAACAGCGTGCGAAAGGCCGCCAGTCTGGCGTTCGAGGTGGTATCGCAGCGCCAGACTATGCAGATGCTGAAAAGTTTTCAGCGCCACGTCCCGGATGGCTCGCTGCGCAACCTTGGTGAAAACCGCATCACGCAGTTCGGCAAAAGCGATGGACAACACGCGTAATGCGCCAAAAGCGACGATCAGGGCAACGGGGAGCAAGAGGGCTTCATTCTTACCGACACTGAAAACGTCCACGATCTGTCCGTACAGTATCGGGATGTAGACGGTCGCCACCTTGGCTGCCGCTAGCAGAAAAAGCGCCGCAACTACGCGGAGCTTGGCTTCGACACCCCCACGGGTCCAGAGATAGGGTGCCAAGGACTTCAGCGCGCCCCATTCGAAGCCGCCGCCTTCCTTGCGACCCGATAATGACCTGTTTTCGTTCGTCATACGGGAATTTTTACAAACTTGTCGGTATAGTAATGATATAGGTCCATACGACCCTGCTGACCACACCCGTTCGCTCTTTCAGGATAACTCCGGTCTCCAATGTTCGTTTTCTCAAAACTTTTCTGGATTATTGCAAACCCGGCAAACATTTTCGTCTTTCTTCTGGTGTTCGGTTCAGCTCTGTTACTTACGCGTTTTCGTCGCACAGGCCGAAAACTTGTTTTGGGCGCCTCCGCGATCTTGGTGTTTTTCGCAATCCTACCCATCGGTGGATGGCTGACTGAGCAACTAGAAAACCGATTCCCGGGGAACCCCGAAATTCCGTCCGACGTCGCTGGCATCATCATGCTCGGCGGCACAATCAACCAGCATATTACCTCTAGCCGCCAACAGCCCTCTCTAACCGCTGGCGGCGAGAGGTTTAACGAATTCATGTACCTCGCGCGCCGTTTCCCAAATGCAAGACTAATCTTTACGGGCGGATCCGGTTCAATAATAGATCAAAGCTTCAAAGAGGCATCCGCGGCAAAGTTTTTATTTGATCGTATGGGCGTGAAAGAAGGCCGGGTTAAATACGAGAACAATTCCCGAAACACCTATGAAAATGCCGTTCTAAGCCGCCCCCTTGCGGGTAATCTTATTACCCGCAAATGGGTTCTCGTGACCTCCGCTTTGCACATGCCGCGGGCAGTAGGTGTGTTCAGAAAAGCCGGCTGGAATATATTGCCGTATCCCGTGGATTACCTTACAGACGGCTCGGGATCATTTCAGGTCGGATTTCAACCGCTAAATGGAATGGCCACGATTAACCGCGGTGTGCGGGAGTGGGTCGGCCTGTTGGCATATTGGGCCCTTGGCCGAATTGATACTTTTTTTCCGAAACCGGACATAATCACGGACAATTGAGTCGCGAGTCGGCCGCTACTGTGGCACTTAATTAGCTTGCTCGTTGACCTAAATAGCTTCGGCTCATGAAACGCCTCTTTTTTCTGCTCGCAGGGCTCGCAACCGTATCGCTGGTTTTTTCAGACAAATCAGCCGCGAATCCAAAGGGAGATTTTCAAACTTGGCTGGCCGGTGTCCGCGCCGAAGCGCTGGAAGGCGGAATTAGTCCGAACGTCGTAAAACAACTTCTGACGGATGTTCAGCCCAATCGTCGCGTGATTAAAAGGGATCGCAGTCAGGCAGAGTTCAAGCTTACACTCTCCATCTACCGTAAGAGAGTTGTTACACCCACCAATATATCCGTCGGGCGAAAGAAAGCTGCTAAACACCGCAACCTTCTCCGAGCCGTTTCGAAAAAATACGGGGTCCAACCTCGGTTCATTATGGCCATCTGGGGTATCGAAACCCGCTACGGCGCTGTGGAAGCGAATGTCCCACTGGTATCTTCGCTCGCCACGCTGGCCTATGACGCACGTCGATCAAAATTCTTTCGGAAACAACTTTTTGACACACTACAGATGGTCAACAAAGGATATATTGGGGCCGATAGTCTGTTCGGATCTTGGGCAGGGGCAATGGGACAACCACAATTCATGCCGTCTAGCTATCTTGCTTATGCCCAAGATTTCGACGGGGACGGACGCCGCGATATATGGAAAAACGAAGGCGATGTCTTTGCGTCCATAGCGAACTATCTTGCCAGCCATGGCTGGAACGAAAATCTTACGTGGGGTCGTATGGTTTTGGCCCCCGCGACCCTTGTGAGGTCTCTGGCAAAACCGTCACGGCGCTCGGCGCCGGGCTGCCGGGCACGAACTTCGGAACGTAAAACGCTCAGCGATTGGCAGAAACTAGGACTTCGTCGTGCAGACGGCACCGACCTTCCTGTGGCAAATTTATCAGCGGCACTGGTACTTCCGGATGGACCAAAAGGCGAGGCCTATATTGTCTATAGTAATTATGCCGCAATCATGGCCTACAATTGCGCGCATCTATACGCCATCACGGTCGGAACTCTTGCCGACAGCATTGGAACAGTTAAATGAAGTGTTTCGCAAACTTTAGAATATACGCGCTGCTCATCGCCAGCACATTTGTACTGCTTGCCTGCGCCGAAACTCAATTGATTGTTCACAGTGCGAAGGAAATCTCCGGAATGGCCAAAGGCCCGGTGCCAAAAACAAAAGGTTACTACAAGGTCGGCAAACCCTACCGGATTCAGAACACTTGGTACTATCCTGCCGAAAATTTCAATTATTCGGAAACTGGCATCGCGTCTTGGTATGGGCCGAAATTCCACCGCCGGAAAACAGCAAACGGCGAAACCTTCGATATGAATACGCTCACGGCCGCGCATCGAACGCTGCCCATGCCGAGCCTTGTCCGTGTGATAAATCTCAGCAATGGGCGTTCACTTAAACTTCGGGTGAATGACCGCGGACCGTTTGCCCGAAATCGTATCATCGACGTCTCCCGTAGGGCGGCTCAGCTTCTCGGATTTCAGCGACAAGGAACAGCAAGGGTCCGCGTTGAAATAGTCGCCGATGAAAGCCAACGAATGAAGTTGCTCGCATTGAATAAAAAAATTTCATCGCGTGAACAAATCGTTGCCGGCCCGGTTACGCGGGAACCTGTCATCCATCATGCGCTTGGCGGACAAAAGAAGAAGTCAACACCCGGGGCCCAAGTCGTAAAACGCGTAGCTGCCAAAGTCGATCAAGATGAACTCGTAGCTGTCGAAAAAGTGCCAGTCGCTGATACCAGCCAGATGTACGTCCAGGTGGGTGCCTACATTGACTTCGCCAATGCATCAAAAGTTCGGGGTACTTTGTCTCGGTACGGCCCGGCGTGGTTGAGCGAGAAGGAAGTGGGCCGACAAAAATTCTTCAGAGTGCGTATAGGTCCTATACTTACGCTCGAGCGCGCGGACAGCGTCCTTTCCCGGCTTATCTCTTCCGGGTTTCCAAAGGCCCGTATCGTCGTAGACTAGTATTTCCCTGCCACGGATAGGTCATAATCTACGCCAATAATCACGCCGACATGGAACGGAAATCGAATATGAAACACCTCGACAACTGTCTGGCCTCCGCCGCCGTACTAGGTTTCTTAGTGCTTGCAAGCCAATCCTCGGCCGAGACATTCAAGACACCGGCTCGAAATGCCTTCATCCTTGATTTGGCCACGGATACGGTCCTTCTTAGAAAACAGGCAGATGTACCGATGCCTCCGGCTTCAATGAGCAAACTTATGACCGTCTATATGGTCTTCGACCGTCTGAAACGGGCGTCGCTAACGCTGGAAGACAAATTTCTAGTCAGCAGGAAGGCCTGGAAGAAAGGCGGCTCCAAGATGTTCGTGAAAGTTGGTGACAAGGTATCGGTCGCCGACTTATTACGCGGAATTATTGTTCAATCCGGTAACGATGCCTGCATCGTGGTGGCTGAGGCACTGGCCGGCAGCGAAGAAACCTTCGCAGATGTAATGACTAACAGGGCGAGGGAAATTGGCCTGACGAATAGCACATTTACCAACGCTACAGGCTGGCCCCACCCAAGGCATCAAATGTCAGCAAAAGATTTAGCGGTTCTGTCAAAACGACTAATCGAGGATTTTCCGGAGCTTTACAAGCTCTTTGCTGAAAAGTCGTTCACCTATAACAAGATAAAGCAAGGCAACCGGAACCCGCTACTGTTTAGGGACGTAGGTGCCGATGGTCTGAAAACGGGCCATACTAAGGCGGCAGGATACGGATTGACCGCGTCCGCTCAGAGAGGTGATCGTCGAATTATTATTGTGCTCAATGGCCTGACAAGCGTCAGGCAACGGTCCCAGGAATCGCTGCGGCTGATGGAATGGGCGTTCAGGGCGTTTAAACCTGTCACCATGTTCAAGGAGGGTGAAACGATTACCGAGGCAGATATCTGGCTCGGTAATACGTCAAAGGTACCGCTAATCATCGATAAAGAATTGAGGCTAACGCTTCCGCGCGGCGCCAACGACAAGATTAAAGTCACCGTTCGTATGAAAAACCCTGTAGCTGCGCCCGTTAGCCGAGGACAGCGGCTTGGCACGCTCGTTGTCAAAGTCCCGGGCGCTCTGGATAGGGAGTACCCTCTATCGGCAGGCGCGGACGTGGAACAACTCGGTTTTATGGGCCGTATAGGTGCCGCTATCAAACATTTGATCTGGGGGGCCTCCTGAACCGGATGACCCGTGGAAAATTCATTACCTTCGAAGGAGGAGAGGGCGCAGGGAAATCTACGCAAATCGACCTTTTGGCCGAAGCCATGGAAAATATCGGGATTGGCGTTACCACAACGCGCGAACCTGGTGGATCTCCCGGCGCTGAGACGATTCGAAATCTTTTGCTGGATCCAAAATGTGACTGGGATACTCCCACTGAGACGCTACTGCATTTTGCCGCACGCGCAGATCACTATACCACCAAAATCGCGCCGGCCCTTAAGCATGGGAAATGGGTTCTCTGCGACCGTTTCGCTGATTCTACCCGCGCCTATCAGGGGTATGGTCTCGGCCTAAATATAGCGGCAATCGAACTGCTGTACGAAATGACCCTCGGGGATTTTAAGCCTGACCTTACGCTTGTTTTCGACCTGCCGGTAGAAATCAGCCTAGAGAGGATGAAGGCTCGGGGTGATGATCCTGATCGATATGAGCAAATGGACATATCCTTCCACCAGCGGCTTCGTGAGGGTTTTCTCGAGATCGCGCACAATGAACCGGACCGGTGCGCGGTTATCGATGCGAACGCCACCATTGATACCGTCACATCTCTGATAAAGGATTGTGTAGAGAAGCGTCTCGACGTGGAACTTGAAAAATGACCGAGGGCCTCCAGCCCCGAGAAAACCCCGACCTGATCGGGCACGCCGCCGCCGAAACACAGTTTCTGGATGCTTGGAAGGGCGGACGTCTGCATCATGGCTGGCTAATCAGCGGCCCAAAAGGCATTGGTAAGGCGACACTAGCTTATCGTTTTGCACGTTTTCTTCTGACGCATGGGAACCCCTTATCAACAGAGGGCGCAGGTCCATCTCTTTTCGGTAACGATGAAGGCCCCTCATTTGAGGATTCACTGGCTATCAATCCCAACAGCCCGGTATTCCACCGTATCGCCGCAAATGCACACGCGGATCTGCAGGTTGTAGAACGCGGACTTTCCGATGACGGCAGGCGCATGCAAGCTGTCATTCCGGTCGATAAAATTCGCGCCGCCGGCCACTCTATGTCACTTACAGCGGGCGAGGGTGGATGGCGCGTTATAATTGTCGACGGTGCAGAGGACATGAACACAAATGCGGCAAATGCCCTGCTGAAACTACTAGAGGAGCCTCCTCCCAGCGCTATTCTTTTGTTAATCACACATGCGCCGGGACGGTTATTGCCCACCATCCGATCTCGATGCCGTCAACTTAGGCTGTCAGAATTACTGCCTGATCTAGTTGATAAACTACTAGCGCAGCGGCTGCCTACACTCTCAGGCGTGGAACGCCAAACGCTGGTGCGTATGTCAAACGGCAGCATCGGACGCGCACTCGACCTTGCGAACAGTGACGGCGTCGCCCTGCAGAGAGAACTCCTCCAACTGATGAACAGTCTGCCGTCGCTGGATATGGTCACAGCACACAAATTCGCCGACAGGATTAGCCGGCGCGATGCTGAATCCGCGTGGCGTACTGCGGTGGAACTCGCCAGCCGTGGGGTGGCCGATATCATCGCTTGCGGAACACGAAAAAACGGTATCGAAGGCCGTGGATACCTGCCAGAGGAAGCTGCCAGTCTCGGAAGATTAGTCACGTTGGCGCCGGTGGACCGATGGGTTGAGGCATGGGAGAAAAATAATGCCCTGTTCGCGCGGGCAGACAGCGCCAACCTCGACCGCAAGCAAGTCATGCTGAATGCGCTGACGACCATGGAAAATGTTGCCCGGACCGGTGTATAAACTTCCAAGTTGACTGCACTGCCCGCGCTGTCGGGTTTTCCAAGGAATATTGAATGTCTGGTCAGAAGACCTACTATCTCACTACGCCGATATACTACGTCAACGATGCACCTCATATCGGTCATGCATATACGACGCTTGCTTGTGACGTTCTTGCCCGATTCAAGCGGCTAGACGGATATGAAGTCTATTTCCTGACTGGTACGGACGAACATGGGCAGAAAGTTGAAAAATCAGCGGAAGCCGCGGGGGTCGATCCGCAGGAATTTACGGACAAGGTATCTCAGAATTTCCGCGAACTAGCAGATTTCATGAATTATAGCCACGATGGCTTTATTCGCACTACGGAAGCCCGTCATACCACTGCCAGCCAGGCAATATGGAAAGCGTTGCAGGAAAACGGTCACATCTACCTCGGCTCCTATAAAGGCTGGTATGCCGTAAGAGACGAGGCCTTCTATGCTGAAGACGAACTCACAAATGGGCCCAACGACAAGAAGTTCGCACCGTCCGGAGCAGAGTGTGAATGGGTTGAAGAGCCGAGCTACTTCTTTGACCTGTCCAAGTGGCAGGAGCCGCTGCTTAAATTTTACGACGAAAACCCCGACTTCATTGCCCCGAAGTCACGACGGAATGAAGTCATCAGCTTCGTAAAAGGGGGTATGCACGACCTCTCTGTATCACGCACTAGTTTCAAGTGGGGCGTAGACGTACCCGGAGACGAAGACCACATAATGTATGTGTGGCTCGACGCGCTAACCAATTACATCACAGCCATGGATTACCCGGACCAAGACGCCGAACTTTATGCAAAGTTCTGGCCTGCAGATATACACATGGTCGGCAAGGATATCCTTCGTTTTCACGCGGTGTACTGGCCTGCCTTCCTAATGGGGGCAGGGCTGGAACCACCGAAGCGAATATTCGCTCACGGCTGGTGGACCAATGAGGGTGAAAAAATCTCTAAGTCCCTCGGCAACGTGATCG